>NZ_JAVSNJ010000033.1:0-1203 GCF_032144095.1 Sphaerochaeta sp. PS | reverse complement strand
AAATCCGTATTTGCACAGTGTTGATATCAAACTGCATTACACTGCTTGAATTGGTGTTTTAGCCCCTGTATCTAAGCAAATTACGGCAGCCCACTGCCATGGTCATGAACTTTTCGACCTTTTCGTGTTTATCCTTGGGCTGATTCATGATGAAGCAGAATAAGTTCAGATAGTCCTGAAGGTCTTCCCTGATGAATCCAGAGTGAGAGGCAAGAAACAGTTTCAGCAACCTGCAGTATTGGTTGATCCTGTTCAGCGGATTCTCGGAATCTGGCAGCTGTTTGATTTGTCTCGAATCGTATACGATGCTTCTGAGCCTGAGGGCTTCTACCAAAGGGGCGTGGGCTTGTTCCATGTCATGCTTCATCGTCGATTCCGGTTTAATGTGTGAGGCAAATGCATCGAGCGTTCCCTGTTTGGTCGGCTTTCCCTCGCCTTCCACGAAGCAGATGACACTGCTTTGGTCGCAGGCTATCCCGATGCAGATCTGGTTGCGGGACAATCCCCGATACTCCTTGCCGTCCTCTTTTCTTTCGATGTCGGCTTTCCGGACCTTATAGAAGGTCTCGTCAAGCTCAACCTCACCCGATAGGACCAAGGTGCTTTGGTATTCCTTCAACACGAGGAACACCTTATCCATCCAGTATCTTGTGGTTGTATAAGCATTACGGTTGCTCTTCGATGTCAGGCTGAAGCTGCCGTACCCGAAAATGGAGAGCAGGAAGTCAAGCCATTCGGTAAGCGGCAGTTTGTGGGAGTCGAAGATTGTGTTGGTCAGGATGTTGAAGGTTCGCCTGCAATCCTTGCACCTGAACCTACGAACACCGTTGGAGGTGAAGCCGAATTTCTGGATTGCAGTGCTACTGCAGTGCCTGCATTCCTGTACATCCATCGAGTTGAGCAGCTCAACCTCGCCGGTATCAGAAATGCCTGGATGCTTCCTGTGATAATTGTCCTGATTGCTTTCATCGATGAATGTCTGAAGTGCGGTGGCCTCAAGTACATCGGACCAAGGAGTCTTCCTCCTGGACTTTGATCTTATGTTCTTCATGTGGTAGTCCTTTGTAAGAAGACAGAGGCCAGATAGGGACTACCACATCGCAACTATCCAGCCAACTGTCTTCACAAATTACAGCCACAGTATATGCTTTTGTTTGCTTATGTTTCAACGGTCATTTATCAACACTGTGCAAATACGGATTT
>NZ_JAVSNJ010000032.1:0-1239 GCF_032144095.1 Sphaerochaeta sp. PS | reverse complement strand
GGACAAGCTGGCTAGAAACAGTGAATCCAAAAGGCAATGCGACCTTCATCTGTAAATCAGGCGGGTAAACGAGGAAAGAGTGATGACTTATCCCGTGAGGTCTCCACAGCGTACGAGGCTGCAACATCGCTTATGACGACGTAGTAACAACGAATGTGGAGAAGTCAGCAGAGGCCGTAGTAGTGACTGGGGGAACAGCCACCAAGGGCCGAACGATCAAATGCCTTTCGAAAGGGAAAGGTCCACCTGCGAATCCGAACAGCGAGAGCTTGCTAGCGATGTTGCAGGTGAGAAAGGAACGAATGAGAGAGGAAGACAAGTCAAGACCGAACACGAGACTGTGTGAGCAACTGGTTTCCCTTGCGAACATCCAGGAAGCGAAGAGGAAGGTGATGCAGAATAAGGGTTCTGCGGGTATCGACGGGATGGAAGTGACAGAACTTCCCTCCTACCTTGAGGCCAACTGGGAACGGATTCGCGAGCAGATTGTCACACGGACGTACAGGCCCAAGCCGGTACTCCGACGGGAAATCCCCAAGGACAGCGGGGGCATGCGTCTGCTTGGGATACCCACGGCAATTGACCGGGTAATCCAACAGGCCCTTGTGCAGGTTCTGACTCCAGTGTTCGAACCGACATTCAGCGATTCCAGCTTCGGGTTCAGGCCCGGCAGGAGCGCAGAGGATGCGGTGAGACTCGCCCAGACCTACATGTCCGAAGGGTACAGGCACGTGGTTGACCTGGACCTGTCCAAGTTCTTCGACACGGTCGACCATGACATCCTCATGGGACTGGTTGACAAGTACATGGATGACAAGGACGTGAGGAGGCTCATCTACGTATTTCTGAAGAGCGGAGTGATGACCAACGGGAGCATGATGGCGACAGCCCTGGGAACCCCGCAAGGGGGCCCCCTATCGCCACTGCTGTCGAACATCTACCTCACCCCCTACGACAGGGAACTGGAGAAGCGGGGACTACGGTTTGTGAGATACGCCGATGACTGCAACATATTCACCAAGAGCAGGATGTCATCCTACCGGGTGAGGGACAATGCGAAGAGCTATCTTGAGAGGAAACTGAAGCTGAAAGTGAACATGGAGAAGACGGAGGCAAGGAGGGCCGTGGGCTCAACCTTCCTCGGATTCACCTTCAGGACCAACGGCAAAAGAGGGAAACTTGGGATGACCATACCCCATGGGAAGAAGCTGAAGAAACTTGAGGACCGGATACGACTGG
>NZ_JAVSNJ010000031.1:0-1468 GCF_032144095.1 Sphaerochaeta sp. PS | reverse complement strand
TTTATCTTTGGCGGTTGGTAGGGGTTTCTTGAGAATCCTCTGCCAAGGATCTGGTCATATTTTTGGGAATATTCATTCACAAGCTCCTGCGGTGCATAAAGCAGGCCCTTTTCTTGGAGCTTCCGTTTCGTCTCATAGAGGGAAGAAAGCAACTTCTTCATGCTTACTGCCCATCGTTGGTTCTTGTTCTGGATGACACCCTCGAGCTCCCTGTCAATATGAGCCCCGCATACAGCATTCGTGATGCCCTTGAACTCTTCTTTGTAGTAGGAGCCCCAGCAGTCATGGACAGCAACCCCCCTGAAGTTTTTCAGCACCCCACCGGCAAGAATACCTTCCAGTCCCCGTTTGGGGTGGGCGGTGATGAGTGTGACCTTGTCTGTGGATGAGGTATGGGCCCATTGTATCTTGCCATTGACCCGTATGCCCGTCTCGTCAAAATGTGCTATCTCGGAGCCTCTGACATGCTCTTTCAGTTCGGGGAGAAGCTCATTGCAACGCCCTGCACAATCGGCGAGGATGTTGCAGACCGTCCCCTCACTGAGGGAAACGCCAGCCAAGCCTTCCATGAGTTCGCAGATCCTGGAGACACTGACCATACCAAAAGAAGAGAGGGCAACTACCATCGCCTTGAGGTTACTGCCGAACTGCATATATGCATTGACACCATTAGGGAAGGCTCCTGTGATAGTTTTACCTGTCTTGGGACAGAGCCTGCTGATGCAGTCAAATCTTGTCTGTTCCATAAAGATACGAACATCGGTCACATTCCTGGATTCGATGATGGAGAGCTCACCCTTGCAACGGCCTGAAAGCCTACACCCAAGACAGTCTGAAGGAAGGCATTGTTGTATGACATCCGGAATCTCCTTGAGCTTCATGGTGGAGCCTGTATGGCCCTTCTGCCCCCCTGTAGATTTCTTTGTATCGCTATGTTTGCCCTTGTTGATGGAAGAAGGCTTTGGCTTATTGAAGAAATCAGTGGATGAAGGTTTGCTGCTGTTGCCACTGTTCTTGTTCAACTGTTCTTCCAACTCGGCAATTCGTGCGTCTCTGGCATCCAGTGTTTGCTTGAGATCTGCAATGACGGAGGAAAGATCCTTTATGGTAAGGGACTGTTTTTCACTCTGAAGGCTTGCCTCATAGGCTTGGTTTGAAAGCTTGATTCCCTGGGATACCAGTTTTTCATTGGTCGCAGAAAGGCGGTCAATCTTACGATTGAGCTGTTTGAATTCTATCTCCCAAGAGTCTTCTGGTACCATCTAAATCCTATCTCCAATTGGATTTAGTATAACATATTGAACATCTAAATACAATAGGAATTTGTTATTTCATATAGATTTATCTGGGAGTTTTGGAGTGTTTGATGGTCGAAAATTCTGCCTGTTGAACCTCAATGAAAGCCTGAAATTCTCGGCAAAGAGATAGGCTTTAATCGGGAACTAGGATGACACACCTGAGCAGTTAC
>NZ_JAVSNJ010000030.1:0-1503 GCF_032144095.1 Sphaerochaeta sp. PS | reverse complement strand
TAAATTTCTTTAATAATAAAGAAATACTGCCAGTTTCATATTGTAATAGAGGCAAAAATATCTTATCATGTGCTTATATTTCTGATGTATAAGCACATGAGGTGTTTTGATTATGTATATAGTTTATTCCGGCCCGAACGACAAATATGCATCCGCTGCCGTCTCTACCAGGAATGGTAAGAAGACCTCTAACAAGTACGAGTATCTGGGACTTGTAGTCGACAGGGAGAAAGGCATATACAGCAACAGGACACGAGGGCTCTTTACCTTCGATCCCCTGCCCGGCTCCTATGGGAAAGTCCCGGAGGATTTCATTGAAACAAAACTTTTGGACAAAAGACGCATCAAGAAGGTCTCCCTTGATTTCGGCGATGCATTCTTTCTCCATTCGTTTTTGGAGAGCTCCGGTTTCTTCGGTGTCATCGACAGCCTAGGATATGGGAACAAGGACACTCTCCATGCAATGGTTCTTTTCTATATGCTTTCGTCAGTGGCGAACTGCAATGCTGACTCCTGGCTCAGTGGAAGCATAGCGAGTATGCTTTACCCCAAGGCAAATCTGGACAGTCCGCGCCTCAGCGAGTTCCTTGCCTCAGTAGGTACACCTGAGAAGCAGATGAGATATCAGGGGGCCTACCTGAGCCATGTAATGAGCAAATATAGTTCTGACAAAAACATACTTATAGATTCAAGCGGTCTTCCGAATGCCATCCACATGCCTCTGACGAGGATCAATGTCCATAATGGGAAGGTCAGCAATGAGGTGAGGCTCATTTTCGTGGTGCAGAAGACAACAGGTCTTCCTATCTTCTATATGGCAGTGCCTGGCAACGTCGTCGATGTCAGCACCCTCAGGAGGATACTGCTTCATCTGGAATCGCTGGGCATAGAGGTCGAATCCTGCATCATAGACGCAGGCTACAATTCTGCAGGCAACCTTGACTTCTTCTATGATGAGAACCATGCATGCAGGATAGGATTCCTCACCAGGGTCAAGGCGAACGACTCCAATCTCAAGAAGATGATCGCCGAAGAGCTTGCAACACTTGAATCGCGTGAGAACTTCGTCAATTTCGAGGATCGCTACCTTTTCATCAAGAAAAAGCAGGTGCTGGTAGGTTCTCATCATGACAATCCGGCTTTCCTGTATCTGGGCCTTGATTGCAGCAGGCTCAACGATGAGCAACGCAAGCTGTTCAAGAAAGCAAAGAAAACGAAACTCTCACTTGATGAGGTCTACGAGACTATGAGTGACCAGGGCCTTTTCGCAATCCTCTCAGGCACTGACTATTCCACAGATGAGATACTACCGGCCTATTACCAGAGGCAGGCCGCCGAGCAGATCTTCGACTTTGCAAAGAACTACACCAAGCTCCTACCGCTCAGGACCCACTCGGAAGAGACGTTCAGGGGACATCTAAGCCTTTCCTACATAGCGACTTGTGCTGTCAAGATGATCCAGATGAAGTTGGAGGAGTCCGAACTGCTGATGGGCTCAAGGCT
>NZ_JAVSNJ010000029.1:0-1680 GCF_032144095.1 Sphaerochaeta sp. PS | reverse complement strand
CAATAAATAGAATGACTACTGTAAGGGCCGAAGCGGTGCTCAAGCCTTTACAGCTGGAGGTTCGATGATATTCTTAACTGACGGAGTTAGGAAGCCGGTGGCCGAGTGGCCCTTTTTGTAAGGATTGGAGCAATCCAATACCTTGACCAATAAAATACTTCAAACCGGTCATCGAAGTCTATCGTAAGGCATGTCGTGGGGGCTTTTGTCCCCCGATATGACCTTGTAAATAAAAATGGTGGATCACGATCCGTGTCCATACAGCCTTCCAGCTCCGAATCTTTCCTTAGGAGGTGCTGCCATGCCAAAAAACATGCAGTACGAACGAACTTTCGGGTTGGACTTGTCTAAAAAGACATTCCACGGATGCATCCTGGACGGTCCTGATCTGACAAACCGTCATTTTTTCACTGGGGATATGGGACCCAAGGGCAAGGCCAAGCTTGCAGGCAGGCTTTGTAAGGGGGACCTGGTACTTATGGAAGCGGGGACTTCTTCCTTTTCCCTGGCAAGGTTCCTTATCGAGAACACTGAGGCGGAGGTGACAGTCCTCAATCCTGCCAAACTGTATAATATCTTCAACAGTACGCTCAAGACAGACAAATCGGACAGCGAAAAAATTGTTCGTATCGCAAGGAATATGCCAAAGGATGAATGGCCGGTGGTTTCCATTCCTACGATGACAGAGCAAGCTGAACGGGCTGCAGTGACATTTGAGGTTTTTCTGGCAGAAGAACAGACCATGTTGGTAAACAGACTCCATGCTCTTTTCAACTCGATGGGATATCCATATGTCAAGAAATCAGAGCTGAAGGTGGAAGATAAGCGGCTTAGGTTGGCCAACGAATACCTTTGTGAGGCTTCCATAGCCATTGAACAGGCTATCATGCTATCCGACCAGCTGGTGCAACTTGCCAATCAGATGGAACAATGTCAGCAAACACTGAGAGAAATCTGCCTTTCGCATCCAATCCAGGCTCTTTCCTTGTTCTCCCTGCCTGGAGTGGGATTGATGACTGCATCCTCGCAGATTGCCTACCTCAACGACGGCTCTCGGTTTGATTCTCCAGACAGCTATGTGAACTATGTGGGGCTCTCGGAGAGGAGGTTCGATTCAGGAAATAAGGTCAGCAAGGGGCATATCACCCATATGGGTAACAAGTGCATCCGACGAAACATCATCCAAGCTGCTTGGTCCGCATCCCGCAAGTCTGCCCATAATCCTTTATTGGTTAAATACAATGATCTTAGGGCTAAAGGAAAGTGCAAGCAGGTTGCTGCAGTTGCGATAGCGAAGAAGATGGTACAGCTTAGCTACATCCTAGTCAAAAGCAACGACATCTATGAGTTTACCAAACAGCAAGGATTGGAATCTTTCAGAAAAAAACTACGATTTCATAAACTTGAAGGTTTGCTTGAATTCTTGCCTGAATTTACCAGACGGCAAATGGAGGAGATTGACAAGGGTAAAAAGAAAGAGGCAGCTGCAACCGCCCCTTCCAGAACCAGAAAAGTAAAATAACTTAGTATTCTTGACTAAAGTCTAGCACAAACCTCAAAAACTGCAAGCCATTGGGTAACCTTATTTGGTGTGCACTTATTCCATGGACTAAAAATAAGAAATTACGAAAAGTCAGATTCTCTTAATTTAAGACTTGACAACATTAGTCAAATAAAAAG
>NZ_JAVSNJ010000028.1:0-1806 GCF_032144095.1 Sphaerochaeta sp. PS | reverse complement strand
GTAACTACTCAGGTCACCTAGCAGGCTGATTGATAAAATCAAGTGAGAATGTACCCGCAAAGACCTGGGATAGAGCCTCTATTGGCCCGACTCCGTTCTTGCGGCAAGTATCGATGATGGAGAATATGGTAGCGAAACGCTCCCCTCCATCACTTGCCCTGAACGTGCCGGCTATCTGCATTTTCTTCTTCGAGAGGCGGTACGATTTCTCAGCGATATTGTTTGAGTACGGAACCCTGAAGTCAGTGAAGAATCTCATCACATCGGCCTTGAGTTTCTGCAACCTGTCCACCAAGCTCCGGGCTGTGCCCTTCCTTGGTCTTCCCCTGCCTTTTTTAAGCACTCCGGGGATGGGGTTCCTTTTGATCCCGCTCTCTACTATCTTGTCATATTGGTTGCTGAAACCCTTGAGCATGGTACTGGGGGCCTTAGCGACACCCTTGGCAAGAAGCTCAGCCTTCTTCACATACATGACCATCAGCAGCTTCTGCATCCGTCTTGCCCATCTTTGCTTGTAGTTGTCAGTGACACCCTGCAGCTCACGGTCTATATGGGCACAGCATAGTGCGTGGGTAGCACCAGCATAGTCCTTGTGGTAATAGGAACTCCAGCAATCGTGGACTGCCACACCCTTGAAATGAGGAAGCACCCCACAATCGTCGATACCTGGCTTGCCCCTTCTTGGACTGCTGACAAGGAGTGTCAGGTCCCTGGTGGATGCGGTATGCATCCAGTGGTTCTTGCCACAGACTCGGATGCCTGTCTCGTCAAAACCGATGGTATGGGACTCGAGCAGCAGCTTCCTAAGATTGGGGAGCTGCTCCTTGCATTTGTCCGAGCAGGAAAGGATCATGTTGTTCACCGTCGCATCACTCATGGAGATCCCGGCAAGGGCATTGATGGTCTCAGCTATCCTGGACATGCTCATCATTCCGAAGGAACTGAGGGTGACAACCAGGGACTTGAGCGTATCACCGTACTGGAAGTGTGAATTGACACCAGCAGGATATTCCCCTCTGATGATCGCACCTCCCTGTATGGGACAGCTGCATTGCACCTGGTCAAATTGTGTCTGGTAAGCCTGTATGGCCAAGTCAACGACATTACGCGAACCGACAACGGTGGCCTCACAGTTGCCGAAAAGGGGACAACCTTCACAATCCTTGGGTAGGCAGCGCTCAATTGCATCAGGTTCTGCCTTGAGTTCCATTGTCTTGCCGGGATGGCCTTTCTGTCCGCCATTGGTCTTCTTTACCGTACCTTTGCCATTCCTGCCATTGAGCGTGGAAGGCTTTGGGTTGGGCTTTTTGTAGAAATCGGTAGAAGGAGGCTTGCTGCTGTTGGAACTGTCCTTGTTCACCTGTTCCCTAAGCTTGGCAAGCTCAGCATCCTTTTCCCTGATGATTGACTTGAGCTCTGTAATGGCTTTGGTGAATTCCTTGGCCTGTGCCTGACTGGATTTCTGCAGCTCCATGTTCTGGCTGAGGAGTTCTGATACCTGGGATACCAAACGGGAATTGGACATGGCTAGCAAATCAATCTTATGATTGAGCTGCTCAAAATCCTTCCTGTTGTTCCCTTTCTGGTCCATCTAATTCCTCTCTTACAATGGAGTTAGTGTAACATAAAAAGGGTTTAAATGCAACTAGAAAGCGATATATTACAAGGATTTAGAGCCCTTTTAGAGAAGGTTTCGATCTCTAATTGCCAACGGGAAATAACTGGGGAAAAGAACTTTTTGAGTCTTTGCAAAGCAAAGGAACTGGCTCAAGAGAGAGAATGATGGTTAGACACCTGAGTAGTTAC
>NZ_JAVSNJ010000027.1:0-2305 GCF_032144095.1 Sphaerochaeta sp. PS | reverse complement strand
GCGGCCCTTTCCTTCTCACTTTCAAACCGGCTCTGCTCGCCGAACAAGATGGGATACTACCCAAATAGGTCAGTTGTGTAAACCCTCTTTCAATAAATATCCTAAAATATCTGTTCACTATACCAAACAACCTGCAAATCATGCATTAGGGTGGAGGTTTCCTAAACAAAACTGCTTCAGCGCAGAACAGTCCTTACAAAAATTGCCGAAAAATATTTTTCATTTTTTTATTGAATCACCAGCAATGGCTCATATTGCATGATTCTTCCCTCTTTACCCGACTATTCAGTACTAAAAATTCTAGGTTTTTTTTCGCTTTTCCCAGTTTTTTATACAATTCTTCAAAACATATGCCATTGCACCCAGCCTGTACGCATAGGGAGAAGTATGGTACCTTGGGGATAGATAGCGGGCTGAGAATTATCCTCAGTCATGCACCCACATCTACTACCTAGTACCAATACCAACGCAACGGCCAGAACAATCCGCCATATTTGCAAAAGGAAAAACCGATGCAACATGAACCAGAAGTTGATACCATCATTCAATTGTTGAAAGATGGGCAGTTTCTTGAGGCATACAAGCTGCTTGAGCCTTTGCACCAATCAGAAATAGCAGACCTCCTTTCCTCGTATCCCCCAGAGACCATCCAAGCCATCCTCTTTCTTTTTCCCAAGCAACGAAGAGGAGCAATCTTCTGTGAGCTCAGCTATGCGGAACAGGCTGACATAGCACAGCTTCTGGAAACCTCTGACCTTCTCTCTCTGCTGCGAAGCCTCTCCCCTGACGACCAGGTAGACTTGTTGAAGGCCCTTCCTGATGAACAGTACAATGCTGTCTTGCCCGTACTTGCAAAAAAAGAACGGGAAGACCTCATAAAACTGGCCTCCTATCCTGAGGGATCGGCAGGCTCCATCATGAACACCGACTACATCTCCTATCCCCAACACCTGACAATCCAGGAGGTGCTCCAGCGGATACGGTTGGAAAGGACGCAGAAAGAGGCCATCTATAGAATCTATATCCTCGACAATGAGAAAAAACTGATAGGAACGCTTTCTGTCACCGACCTCATCCTCTCCGATCCCGACAAGAGGCTATCGGAAGTCATGAGAACCAAGGTTGTCAGCATCAATGTTCACGAAGACCAGGAAGAGGCAGTCTTCATGATGGCCCGCTATGACCTGGTAGCCCTTCCTGTTGTTGATGAAAACAATACGCTACTGGGAAACATCACTCACGACGATGCCTTGGATGTCATGGAAGAAGAGAGGACATCCGACATGGAACGGTTCATGGCCATCGTAGGAAAGCATGATGACACCACCTATCTGAAAACCTCCATCTGGACCCATTTTCGCAAACGTGTTGTCTGGCTCGTCATCCTGGCTTTCCTTGGTCTCATCTCAGGCTCTATCCTCGAACTCTATGAGGGGACCCTTACCAGCCTGATGATCCTCGCCTTCTACATGCCGATGCTCATCGATACCGGGGGAAATACCGGAAGCCAGTCAGCAACGGTCATGGTCAGAGCCTTGGCCTTGAAGGAGATCACACCCAAGAACGTGTTGAGAATCGTATGGAAGGAGTTTCGGGTCTCCATGTTACTGGCCCTTGTCCTGGCCTCCCTTGCCTTCATCCGGGTAGCGTTCATCTCAAATCCCAGCTCAATACCCGAAGCATTCACTTTGGTGAACATTGGATTTGCCGTTGCTGTGGCCCTTGCAGTGCAGGTAGTATCGGCAACAATCATAGGAGCCTTGCTCCCTCTAGGGGCTGCAGCCTTGAAGCTGGACCCTGCCCTCGTAGCCAGCCCTGCCTTGACCACGATCGTGGACATAACCGGGCTGTTCATCTATTTCGGGAGTGTCTCAATAATCTTAGGCATATGAGAACCTGAAATTACCCTTGCCCATAGGTAAACGAAGCATACCCCTCCCATTTGAGCACTCCAGTAGAAGGGGTTTTTTGGCGATTTTTTTTGGATCTGCAGGCAGGCAAGGACAAGCGAGATTGCCACATACCTGCCGCCTCGCCCCCAGAAAGACTGAGCCTCCTTCTCTATGGAGCAAGAAAAAACCAAAAGGACACCAAGAGAGGTGTTAAAACCATCCATTAACCTTTGTATGCAACTCTTTCTTCAGGGGAATTGTTTTTTCATCAGTACCCCAGAAAAAGGAAAAGCGCACCCCAAAGAGTGCGCTACCAGAAAAGGATCCTGTTGCCAGGAAAAAGAAAAAGGCCCGGCAGCTACCTACTCTCCCACGGAAAACCGTAGTACCATCGGCGTGAGGGCGCTTAACTA
>NZ_JAVSNJ010000026.1:0-3546 GCF_032144095.1 Sphaerochaeta sp. PS | reverse complement strand
CAAGGAGTTTTTGAGGTGTTGCGGTAAGCAGTTTTGCATATCCCGTGGTAAGCAGTTTTTTTCGGCTTCCCCCCTAAAAGTAAACACTTTCTGCACAAAAGAATCCCCCAAAGGGTGACGCCAGCAAATCATCTGACGCTATGATGGCAGGTAAATTTTTACTTACAGGATGGATTGGAGATGATTATCAGACGCCTCAAACAAGAAGCAATGAAAGAGAAAATTCTCAGCCTCATGAAGGCCGGAGTCGCAGAAAAAGACGTGGTGGCCTGCTTTGCGCGAACAAACACAAAGCCACCATGCCTAGCAACTATCAAAAAATACTACATTATGAGAGAGGACATTGCAAGTTCCCTGTCCAACCCTCATGAGAAGGGCAAGGCATTCGACGTCCCTGTCCTGAGGGCAGAGATCATAAGGATACTCACCCTCAACGGTTCGTCAATCTCAAAGTCATCGGTGTACGACTTCCTGTGGGAATCGTTCGTCGAGACTCAAAAGATGGAGAAACTGCCAGGCAATGAGCAGACGCTGCGCAACTTCTGCAAGCACCTGATAAACATAGGTGCGGTGAAGCCCCCGGTGAAGGGCAAGCGCATCTACAACAGCCAGGGACGCACGATGCCCGGGGATTCGGCCCAGCTTGATTATGGCGAGTGGAAGCTCAATGACGGCTCCAAGCTATGGTTCATCTGCATTGAGCTGAGCTACAGCAAGTTCCGGTTTGTAAAGGGACAGGACCACAAGTTCAACGGTGAGGAGACCTGCCGGGCAATCTATGCCTTCTTCCTGGTCATTGGAGGAAGGATTCTGGTGATTGCCATAGACCAGGAGTCTTGCCTGGTTGCCAGTGAGCTGCATGGTGAGGTCATCACCACCAAGGTATTCACGGATTTCATTGAGGAACAAAATATTACATTGTTTGTATGCCACAAGGCAGATCCTGAGGCAAAAGGACTTTCAGAATCATGCGTGAAGTTTGTGAAGACGAACTACCTTCCAGCCAGGAGTCACCTGAGCCGGCAGGAGGTAATCGCAGGATTGCCCGCCTGGTGTCACAGGGTCAATTATGCGCGTATCCATACAGCTACAGGCATGATACCCATCAATGATTTCAATGTCTGTGAGAAACAGGAGCTGCGTCCCCTGCTTCCCTCCAACTATGATGCCGTGTGGGGTCTCAGCGATGTCGTCGACGTCAGCAAGCTCCATCTCATCAGGTACAAGGCAAATGACTACGAGATGCCTTGGCCGTATGCCTACAAGAAGATAGTCAGGACAATCTCCAACGGCAGGATCCTCGCCTTTGATGAGGAGCAGAGGACCAAGATGATAGCCCAGTATGACCTTCCCGACCCCAGTGTCAAGGGGCAGGTATTCAAAACCAAGGGCTTTGCCAAGCCCCGTAACGACGAATGGAAGGCCTTGGGTATGGAGATCCAGAGAAAGTACGGCTGTGCAAGCATGGAGCATTTCCTCAATGGTCTCAGGAAGGAGACGGACCGCGATGCGACCAGCAAGTACAAGGCATTCCTTACCTTCCTTGAGAAGGAGCAGCCTGACCTGGACAGGCTTGAGGCCGCACTGAAGATTTGTTGCAAGCATTACCGCTACCAGGTGAGGCAGTTCCTTGAGGTCTGGGAGGACTCCGGCTCCTTCTGGCAGAAGGGAGGCGGCACCCTTGGCCTTGATGCAGACTTCTCGGAGTCACTGATGAAGGGCGTCTCTGTGGACATCCCTTCCGGGGCGCTCTCCGTGGCAAGCAGGAATGGGACATACTACGAGAACGTGTTCAGCGCCAATGTTGGCAAGGGAGGCTCCGGCAATGAGAGGAAATAACACCACAAGGATAAATATGCTGAAAGGTACCCTGACAGCACTTGGTCTCAAGTATGCGGCGGCGAATATCTCGACGCTGATACAGGAAGCGGAAAAGGCAGGGGCCACCTCTGTGGAGATGCTGCTCCAGATTACCCAGTATGAGTCCGGCGAGAGGCTCAGCAAGAGGAAGGGCCGCAACTATGCAGCCGCCCACTTCCCCCCTGAGCCCCGGAGGATTGACGAATATGACACCTCGGAGCTTGAATCGGGCATAACACCAACGCAGATAGCACAGCTCAAGGACCTCTCTTGGGCAGACTCTGCCTCCAACATCCTGTTCCTGGGACCTCCGGGTCTTGGAAAGACGTTCCTGGCTGTCGCCCTTGGGGTGGAGGCTGTGGAGGGTGGCTATACTGTCGGGTTCCAGCGGATGTCCAGCCTCATCACCATCCTCAGCAATGCCGAGGTGGAGAGGTCTGCACGCTTCAGGCTGAAGAAGCTCAGGAAGTGTGATGTGCTCATCATCGACGAGATGGGATTCTGCCCCATCACCAGGGACCAGGCAAACCTGTTCTTCACCCTGATAAGTGAAATCTACGAGACGACGTCAATCATCATGACCACCAACAAGAAGGTTTCAGAATGGGCCGAGTTTCTCGGTGACAACGCCCTTGCAACCGCACTGCTGGACAGGCTCCTGTACAATGCCAGATGCTTCTCGCTTGTTGGCGAATCCTACAGGATGAAGCATCCCAGGGTCCCCGACGGCCTAGAGGAGGCAGGCGATGGTGCGTGACGAATGGAACGAGCTATGCTTCCCCCTCTCGCCTGATGAGGACCATTCCAGTAAGGCGGACAACCTCAACTCCATGGTTTGTCGCTTGCAGATGCATGCCGTCGTCGAGAAGACTGGGGATGGCAGTGAGGTGCTCAAAATCAGTTACAACGATGCCTTTTGGAAGGAATCAGTGGGACGAAATGCAGGACGGAAACCAACTGTGGAACCGACAAGGGTGACCTGTGGGGAGGCCCGGAGCATGAGATATGCCCTCGGTGCCAAGGAAGCCGCATCAAGCCTTCACATGCCTCTCTCGACCTTCTACAGAAAACTGAATGGGCTGATGTATGCCGATGATGACGATCCTTTCAACTCTTTCTGAGGATATGATGTGCCGGGTCCCCAAGGGCCCGGCCTTTATTAGGTTTGACTTGTGAGTATGTTTATCATTTTCTCAAATTAAATTGGGAATCCCCAGTAGAAGACTCCTCCACTGAAACTGAAAAGTGTTACCCTTTTGGGGGTCAGTGATGTAGGAATATGTCATCATTCAAGGGGTATATATTTTTGACTTGGGTTTCTCTTATTCTCAAATTAAATTGGGAATACCTTGCAACGGTCATCTTTTCTGGAACGGGAAAGTGTTACCCCCAGGGGGTCAGTGAGTACAAACCTGTCATCTTTTAAGGGTCTACTATTTTTAACTTGCGTTCTCTATATTCTCAAATTAAATTGAGAAAGCCCTGTACCTGTGACCCTTCCTGAAACTGGAAAGTATTTTGCAAGACTGCTTACCACTACTATCTTAAAACTGCTTACCATATAAATTCAAAACTCTTTACCAAAACATAAGAAAAAGTCATTACCATAAGTATTAAAAAGCTGTTTACCAAGACCCAAGAAAAACTGCTTACCATAAAATGTTAAAACTGCTTGACATTACCAAA
>NZ_JAVSNJ010000025.1:0-4932 GCF_032144095.1 Sphaerochaeta sp. PS | reverse complement strand
GGGCTTCCCAGTCAATTACCGAATGATGAACAGTAGATGAGATAAGCTACGTTCGTTTGCGAGAAATGACAGGGTGGACTATTACAGAATAGAGCTGTGGGCCTTCGGGCCCGCATTCCTATGACGGAGAGTTTGATCCTGGCTCAGAACGAACGCTGGCGGCGCGTTTTAAGCATGCAAGTCGAGCGGCAAGGGCCTTCGGGCCCCTAGAGCGGCGGACGGGTGAGTAACACGTGGACAATCTGCCCCCCGGTCCGGGATAGCCCAGGGAAACCTGGATTAATACCGGATGCGAGCGCGAGCACACAGGTGTTTGCGGGGAAAGGCGCTTCGGCGCCGCCGGGGGATGAGTCCGCGGCCCATTAGCTAGACGGCGGGGTAAAGGCCCACCGTGGCGACGATGGGTAGCCGGCCTGAGAGGGTGATCGGCCACATTGGAACTGAGACACGGTCCAGACTCCTACGGGAGGCAGCAGCTAAGAATCTTCCGCAATGGGCGAAAGCCTGACGGAGCGACGCCGCGTGAACGATGAAGGCCGTGAGGTTGTAAAGTTCTTTTCGGGAGGAGGAATAAGCGGGGCAGGAAATGGCCTTGCGATGACGTGAATCCCGGAATAAGCCCCGGCTAACTACGTGCCAGCAGCCGCGGTAACACGTAGGGGGCGAGCGTTGTTCGGAATCATTGGGCGTAAAGGGCGTGCAGGCGGCCCTGCAAGTCCGGCGTGAAATGCCCCGGCTCAACCGGGGAGACGCGCTGGAAACTGCGGGGCTGGAGTACAGGAGGGGATGCCGGAATTCCAGGTGTAGGGGTGAAATCTGTAGATATCTGGAGGAACACCAATGGCGAAGGCAGGCATCTGGCCATGTACTGACGCTGAGACGCGAAGGTGCGGGGAGCAAACAGGTTTAGATACCCTGGTAGTCCGCACAGTAAACGATGTGCACCAGGTGGCGGGGGGTCGACCCCCGGTACCGAAGCTAACGCATTAAGTGCACCGCCTGGGGAGTATGCTCGCAAGGGTGAAACTCAAAGGAATTGACGGGGGCCCGCACAAGCGGTGGAGCATGTGGTTTAATTCGATGATACGCGAGAAACCTTACCAGGGCTTGACATGCGCAGGAATGGGCCCGAAAGGGCCAGGCCGCTTGCGGCCTGCGCACAGGTGCTGCATGGCTGTCGTCAGCTCGTGCTGTGAAGTGTTGGGTTAAGTCCCGCAACGAGCGCAACCCCTGCTGTCTGTTGCCATCACGTGATGGTGGGCACTCAGACGGAACTGCCGGTGACAAACCGGAGGAAGGTGGGGACGACGTCAAGTCATCATGGCCCTTATGTCCTGGGCTACACACGTGCTACAATGGCCGGTACAGAGCGCAGCGAGGCCGCGAGGCCAAGCGAATCGCCCAAAGCCGGTCCCAGTACGGATTGGAGTCTGCAACCCGACTCCATGAAGTTGGAATCGCTAGTAATCGCGCATCAGCATGGCGCGGTGAATACGTTCCCGGGCCTTGTACACACCGCCCGTCACACCATCCGAGTCGGGGGTACCCGAAGTCGCCAGCCCAACCCGCAAGGGGGGGCGGTTCCGAAGGTACGTCTGGCAAGGAGGGTGAAGTCGTAACAAGGTAGCCGTACCGGAAGGTGCGGCTGGATCACCTCCTTTCTGAGAAGAAAGGGAGCCTGAGGCCCTCACAGCCACAGGCACAACGAAGGCCGTCGGCCAGCAGGTGGAAGTCCTGCAGACAAGTGCCCCACGAGGGAGCACCCCCAGTACTTTCCGTTCCCTTTGCCTTCCCTAGAGCACAGTCTGCCATGGGGGCATAGCTCAGCTGGCTAGAGCATCGGCTTTGCAAGCCGAGGGTCAGGGGTTCGAATCCCCTTGCCTCCAGTTGTCTTTTGGATTGCAGGTCTTTTACAGTACAAGCGTAGGGATTGGAAGAATGATATGGTCAAGTGAACAAGGGTCCACGGAGGATGCCTAGGAGCTGCCAGGCGAAGAAGGACGCGATTAGCTGCGATAAGCCGCGGGAAGGGGCCAATACCCGATGATCCGCGGATTTCCGAATGGGGTAACCCGAATGTCCTGATGACATTCGCATGTGCGTGAAAAAGATAGCGCGCATGCGGTATACGCTGGGGAGTGAACCATCTGAGTACCAGCGGGAGTAGAAATCAAACGAGATTCCCCCAGTAGCGGCGAGCGAACGGGGAGGAGCCCAAACCGCGTGCCCTCGGGTGCGCGGGGTTGTAGGGGTGCGGCGGGGCTTGCCCGTCCAGTCAGAAAGCGCAATCGTAGCGGAACGGTCCTGGGAAGGCCGGCCACAGCGGGTGAAAGCCCCGTACGCGAAACGGTTGCGCCTGGATGGCCGCATTTCCTGAGTACGGCGGGACACGAGAAATCCTGTCGGAATCCGGGGGGACCACCCTCCAAGGCTAAATACTCGGCAGCTACCGATAGCGCATAGTACCGTGAGGGAAAGGTGAAAAGGACCCCGGGAGGGGAGTGAAAGAGAACCTGAAACCGTGGACCTACAAGCGGTCAGAGCCTCGCAAGGGGTGATGGCGTGCCTTTTGTAGAATGAGCCTGCGAGTTACCGTATGCGGCAAGGTTAAGGGATAGGAGTCCCGGAGCCGCAGGGAAACCGAGTCTGAACAGGGCGTTCAGTCGCGTGCGGTAGACCCGAAGCCAAGTGATCTAGCCATGGCCAGGCTGAAGCAGGAGTGAAATCCTGTGGAGGGCCGAACCTAAATCCGCTGAAAAGGGTTGGGATGAGCTGTGGCTCGGAGCGAAAGACTAAACAAACTTGGAAATAGCTGGTACTCTCCGAAATAGCTTTAGGGCTAGCGTTGCACGGACTGTCGCGGAGGTAGAGCACTGGATAGGTGAGGGCCCGTCACTGGGTACCGAGCTTAACCAAACTCCGAATACCGCGATACAATATGCAGCAGTCAGACGGCGACTGATAAGGGCCGTCGTCAAGAGGGAAACAGCCCAGACCGCCGGCTAAGGTCCCCAAGGCGTGCCAAGTGGGAAAGGAAGTATGATTGCCCAGACAGCCAGGAGGTTGGCTCAGAAGCAGCCACCCCTTCAAAGAGTGCGTAACAGCTCACTGGTCGAGTAGTCATGCGCCGATAATGTAACGGGGCTAAGCACGCCACCGAAGCCGCGGGACAGCACCTCTGGTGCTGTCGGTAGGAGAGCATTCCGTGTACGGAAGAAGCGGGGGCGGGAGCCCCCGTGGACGGGACGGAAGAGAGAATGCAGGCATGAGTAACGAAAAGACGGGTGAGATCCCCGTCCGCCGAAAGCCTAAGGTTTCCAGGGTAAAGTCAATCTACCCAAGGGTCAGTCGGCCCCTAAGGCGAGGGCGAGAGCCGTAGCCGATGGGAAGCTGGTCAACAGTCCAGCACCTCCCAGAGTCCCGACGGGACGACGCATAGGGCGAAACGCAGCCGGGCGACGGTAGTCCCGGCCGAAGCGGCGAGCCGACGAGGCCCCCAGGCAAATCCGGGGGCCGAGGCAAGCCGTGAGCGAGCCGCATTACGGTGCGGTGAAGTGCGCGTAGTCGTCGTGCCAAGAAACAGTCTCTAAGGAGCGTCTCTGGGGGACCGTACTATAAACCGACACAGGTGGGCGAGCTGAGAATGCACAGGCGCACGGAAGAATTCGCGTTAAGGAACTCGGCAAAATGCATACGTAACTTCGGGATAAGTATGGCCCCCGAAAGGGGGTTGCAGTGAAATGGCCCATGCGACTGTTTACCAAAAACACAGGTCCATGCGAACCGGCAACGGGAAGTATATGGACTGACACCTGCCCGGTGCTGGAAGGTCAAGAGGAGTTGTCAGAGCGATCGAAGCAGCGAATCCAAGCCCCAGTAAACGGCGGCCGTAACTATAACGGTCCTAAGGTAGCGAAATTCCTTGTCGGGTAAGTTCCGACCCGCACGAATGGTGTAACGATATGGGCGCTGTCTCAACGCGAAATCCGGTGAAATTGAAGTCCAGGTGAAGATGCCTGGTACCCGTGGTTAGACGGAAAGACCCCGTGAACCTTTACTTCAGCTTGGCATGGAGACCTGGACAGGGATGTGTAGGATAGGTGGGAGGCAGTGATGCGTGGCCGTCAGGCTGCGCGGAGCCGCTGGTGAAATACCACCCTTCCCTCTCCAGTTTTCTAACCCCGACCGTCATCCGGCCGGGGGACAGTGCCAGGTGGGAAGTTTGACTGGGGCGGTCGCCTCCCAAAGAGTAACGGAGGCGCGCGACGGTCACCTTAGGATGGTTGGGAATCATCCCTCAAGTGTAAAGGCACAAGGTGGCTTGACTGCGAGGCCCACAAGCCGAGCAGGTACGAAAGTAGGTCTTAGTGATCTGGCGGTAGCGCGTGGAAGCGCCGTCACTTAACGGATAAAAGGTACTCCGGGGATAACAGGCTGATCTTGCCCAAGAGTTCATATCGACGGCAAGGTTTGGCACCTCGATGTCGGCTCATCGCATCCTGGGGCTGGAGCAGGTCCCAAGGGTTTGGCTGTTCGCCAATTAAAGCGGTACGCGAGCTGGGTTCAGAACGTCGTGAGACAGTTCGGTCCCTATCTGCCATGGGCGTTGGATGTCTGAGGGGTCCTGCTTCTAGTACGAGAGGACCGAAGTGGACGAACCTCTGGTGTACCGGTTGTCGTGCCAACGGCATCTGCCGGGTAGCCACGTTCGGAAGGGATAACCGCTGAAAGCATCTAAGCGGGAAACCCCCCCCAAGATGAGACATCCCCCCCGCACAAGCGGGCTGAAGGAAACAGGGAGACTACCTGTTCGATAGGCCGGAGGTGCAAGCGCAGCAATGCGTTCAGCCGACCGGTACTAATCATCCGAGAGGCTTGACCATATCACTGTTCCAGTCCCGACATGCGGACTGCCAAGACAGGGTGCACGAG
>NZ_JAVSNJ010000024.1:0-13597 GCF_032144095.1 Sphaerochaeta sp. PS | reverse complement strand
CCTGAGGCAGCTCAGATTACCCCCAATGCACAGATGCCTCAGATTGACCTCATAGGTGTTGTGGATGTGCATTGTCTTGCCACAATGGGGACAAAGGGAATCCTTTTCGTCCCTATCGATATTCCCATGCAGGAGATAAGCCCCCAGCCCTGATACTGTCGTCACGCTTTCTGTATTTGTATTGTGGAAGCCTACCAATCCTGAAGGTAAAGTGATATTGTACATATAGGGCTATTCTCCTGCTTGTTATGTCTAGTAACCACAACAATACAGGGATGGCCCTTTTCTATGCAACCGCCTTCGGTTTCAAATCTCCTTGGAATCTTCTATTCAAAATCGGCTTATCCAGGAATCCCACAAAGAAAGTGATTGAACCATTAATTTCAATGAAACTTTCCCAATTTTTCAGGCTACATTCTGCGTAAGTAATGGGACACAGGTCTGAGATAAATGGAATAATGTTCTATTGAGGTGGGACACCCTTCTATCTATCCAGCAATACATTTCAGTTTTACCCTTGAGTGACATTTTTTATGGATTAATGCAATTCAAGGGAGATAGCATATGCAACAAGTCAATTATGTAGAGATCCTGAGGCTTTCCTATGCAAAAAGAATTCAAGCAGGAAACCCCCGGAAGGACAGTCTTAACCAGAGTATCACTGCTCACTGATAAGCTTAGAAACGTCTCTAAAGTAGCAAAATGGAAGGACTTGAGGGGTAAGGACTATCCTCCTTTTGTTTATGATGTCCTTGATTAGACATCAGTGGTGAGTTATCAACAGGATTTGTAAAACAGAGCCTAATCTTTATAGGATGAAGCAACATACTGTTCAAATATATCCTGCTACTCTTAAGAATAATTCGTTGAAATCTGGTTTCATCTGAAAAAGATATTGCGCAATAGCTTGCATCATCTCAAAATCATTTTCATGATCCAAATCTAACACAGCGGTATCATACATTTTAATTATATCGCAACTGCCTTCAAAAATATTTTTTCCACTTTTCAGAAACTCTGGAGAATATGCATATAACGAAGCATTCATGTCAAATATCTCAGGAGCTTCTTGCCTTGTGTTAAAATTTGAAGAAAGCACCCGTTCATACCCAGTCTTTGTCTTTTTCACCATGTTAAAATATGGATTCCTTCTGGCATCAGTTACCGAAAAAACAACATCTGCAATTGATTGGTTTTTCTTCTTGATGAGAGCCTCTATATCTGCAACAGTCCTTAGGGGTGACGTAATATCTAAATCGAGAATCATATCATAACGTTTGTTTGTTTTTACTTCCATTTCAACCAAACAGTTCTGGATTACCAAAACTTTTGGGGTACTGTCCAATCCTAATTCTTTTCTCCTATGAATACTGGAGACTGAAGGAAGACCTTTCCTTGAAAGCAAACCTATTAATTCAACACTGTCGGTATTTACTACAATATCACAATTGATATCTGGATTTTTATCCATAAATAGATCCAAAGCAGCAAGGGTGTAGAAAGGCAATGGATACCCAAGAAAATCCCGTATATTCTTGTTTTTTATCCCTTGTGACCCTGCTCTACCACAAATCGTGCATAAAATATTCATCTTTATTTCCCTTTACCAGCAATATCCAATGTCTTTAGTGCAGTAGCTATTGAATTATCATTTTGAGAAAAACCTTCAATAATTGAAAAGAAATGCTCAATCTCTTTTCTGTGATAGTCATTTCTTGATTCCTCGAAGGGGATTATCTTGCCAGTCTTCAAAAATCGAATCTCATTTTTGATAAAATCTCCCACAATCGTATCATCAGCGGAAAAGAGCTGAATCTCCCGAATGGATACACGACCAAAATAATCCAGGTGAACCTCGACTGCAAGATTTGGATATTTTGCAATATAAATTGAAAGATCATCACTGTTGATCTCAAGATCTGAGAATGTGCCCCTAAAATTTACCAACTGTTCAGGGTATCCGAAAAGATAAGTAAGATAGTCCCATTCATGTATCAAATCTATAGAAACACCTCCACCTAATTCCGTATGGGCACTGTAGGATTTCCTATAGTCCTGATGAGGTCTCCATTCTGGAAGATAACTGGAACATATTGCCCGTACTGAATATATCTTAGTAAGGTCGCATTGGTTCTTTATGTACTGGACCACATGGCTATATCGCAGAGGGCAAGCAACATAATAAGTCATGTTTGGATCCAGATTCAGCTCTTCTAAGGATAGGCTTGAAGAATCAAAAACCGGCTTTTCAATAAACATATGCTTAGTCTTGGATGCATATTTTCTTATTGTCGAATAGTGCAAAGCTGTAGGATTTGTAATGAATAATATATCGTAATCATCAGGAACTTGTACATATGAATAATACGTATTTTCAATGAGAAGTTGGGCATCATTGTCAATTACACCTCCCTTACCACTTCTTATTACATCAATGCTATGTGTACAGCCTTTCGCTGCCAATACCTTATCGATGTTATGTAAGTGTCGTGTTGCTATTGAACCAAATCCAATTATTCCAATTTTATAATCAACGCTCATCAAATCCCTCAATTAGGTCAATCAAGCTTAGGGTTTTCTTATCTTTTTCAAAACTATACATTGGCTGTTCTTTCCCTTGCATCACTGCAAAAAAGGATTCGATTTCTTGATAATATGCATTCTCTATCACAAAGCTAGAATAACCGTCCAAACTATCAACATTATCATATAGCTGAATATTGACGTCTCGCTTATGTGTGAAATCATATTCAAAGAAACCTGTGGGTGAACCATTCCAGGTTACATATAGTTGCTCGTTGAAAATTTCAAGATTTCTGACAGCTTTTCTAGAAATAACATCAACAGCCAGCAATCCCTTGCTACCAGAAGCATGCTCTATCATCAAGAGGTAATTATCATCATAACCAATATCCAAACCACTGAGCCTATTTTTCTTGACTTGAACGTCAATGACATCACCAAACACCTCAAGCAACCAGGGAAGCTCAATGGCAAAAATCTCGCGGCATCCATTGGTTCGCTTATCACCAACAAAGAAGTTTGTATAATGCTCCCAGGGATGCCAATCTGGAAGATACTGACCAACATGATAGGTATAATTAACAGGTGAGGCAGATGTAGTCACAGCAGCTCTGATATGTTTTATCTCTTCCCTATACAGAAAAGTTGATGACAAGAACAAGACGAGATTTTTCTTTCGAGCCAGTTCACAATTTGCTTCGTATCCATCATCTACCAGATTTAATTCCGTGAATACATGCAATCCATATTTCAAGCAATTCGAAATTATTTCATTATGTGATAGTGGAGCTGTACAAACAAAGGCACAATTCAATCCCAAGTCTTCAGGAACTTCGCTAAGGCTTTGATATGTAATGATTGAGTATTCTTGTTCACATCTCGATCTTCTCTCAACATTCAAATCAATGCCAATCACGTGGAAAGAGGAGTCATATTTTTTAAGTAAACGAATTCTCCTTCGTCCCATTGAACCTAAGCCGATTACTACCACATTCATGCTTCTATTACCTTAAGATCAAAAAACTGTTTTTTCAAATCGATAGTCTCTTCAGACAAAACCCGCTTAATACAAGATGCTATCAACTCCGAACTATTCCCATCCCCATAAGGGTTTTCTACAGTTTTCGCTTTCTCTTTGCACTCCTCAGACAAGGCATACGTGATAGCCCGTTCTATATCTACAGAAGTTGGCTCACAGTTGATGGTGCTACCTGCCTGGAGCCTCCCTTTCTGACGGTCTCCAACATTAATGGTGGGGATATGCAGGCTGGGTACCTCAACTATGCCGCTTGAGGAATTCCCTATGACAAAGGCACTGTGTTTTACTGTCGAGATATATAGCTTCGTCCCTAATGAAGCAAAGACAACAGCATTCTTATGAGTAGCCACAAACGTGTCGATCATCTGATTGATAATCCGACCATCAGCATCAGCATTTGCTTTGGAAAAAACAAATTTCAAATCAGGGTGTGCATGGAAAGCATCAAGCATGGTCTTAAACTGGATTGCAGAACTACCCTTTTCTAAAGTTACAGGGTGGAAGGTGACCATTGCAAAAGGTCCATCCAATGATAAGCCTAGAGATTCTTCAAGATGAGCCCTATCAAGCAACTTTTCGTTTTTAATATTTTCAATTCCTAGGGCTCCCACATTAAACACCCGTGAAGGATCCTCACCAAGTTGGATCACTCGCTTCCTATACTCTTCAGTACTGGTAAAATGAAGATAGCTCAGCTTGGTGATGGCATGCCGTATGGACTCATCGATAGCTCCTTCGGTGGTTTCTCCCCCGTAGAGATGGGCTATTGGAATCCTTTGGTTCATTGCAACACAACAGACTGCCAAGGTCTCATACCTATCTCCAAGGACAATCAATAGGTCAGGCTTAAGTTCAGAGAAGTAATCAGAAAACCCTATCATGGCCAATCCCATAGACTTGGAGATGGATGACGGTGTATCGGAACTGAGCAATATCTCTATTTTCTTGTCAATCTCTATATTGTCTTCCTCAATTTCCTTATATGTCAGCCCAAACTCTGGAGAAAGATGGGCACCAGTTACCACGACCCTGACATCAAACGCCCCAAGTTTCTGCAACTTCAGGATAAGGGGATGTAATAACCCATACTCGGCTCTTGTGGCAGTAAGAATACTAATGATTTTTTTCATAATTCTATCAACTCATCCTCTTGAAAGCTTCTCTTGGAAACCTTGCCCAATACTTCAAACCATTGCATAGGACTAATTCCATTTCCAGGTCGTTTCGTTGTTATATTATCAGTAGAGAATAGTTCCCCTTTCTCAATATGTCTGCTTGCAATGATGCTCTTCCTGGCAATGGGGATATTCTTGATTTCAGAAAGACTTGGTTTCTTTTCTCCAGAACCTAATGCAGTCTCAATATTGCGGATAGCAGAAACCATTGCCTTGAGTTCATCAGGCTCCAGACTTGCCTTATGGTCGGGACCTTCCATCTGCCGATCAAGGGTGAAATGCTTTTCTATCACTGTTGCGCCCATAGCCACGGCTGCTATAGGAACCTCAATACCACTTGTGTGGTCAGAATATCCTACGCTTACATGAAATTCTCTTCTCAGCGTCTCCATTGCACGCAAGTTTACTTCTGCATAGGGTGCAGGATACTCGGTTGTGCAATGGAGAAGGGTAACCTCACCACAGCCATACTCTCTCAAGACCTTTAAGGCATCACCAATTTCTTCAATGGTGCTCATACCAGTGGACAGAATGATGGGTACATGGGTTTGTGCAATTTTGATGAGATAGGGAAGATTAGTAATCTCTCCAGAGGGTATCTTCCAATACTGCATGTTAAGCGTCTGTAAAAAATCTATGCTATTAAAGTCAAAGGGTGTGGACAAAAAGAGTATATCCCGTTCCTTACAGTACTGAGCAAGGATGGAGAAATCAGCAGGTGAAAGCTCCAGCTTCTGAAGCATGTGTAACTGGCTTTCATCATTCTTTGTTTGCTTTTTCTGATAGTCGGCCTTATCAGCTTTGCGAGAAACCAAATCCGATGCTCTGAAGGTCTGGAACTTGATGCAGTCAACACCCGCTTCCTTGGCTGCATCAATCATTTTAATTGCGACATCCAAACTACCATTATGATTGACACCTGCCTCGGCAATTATGAAAGTGCTCATCTTGTTGAAACCACCTTGCAAGGATTGCCATAAGCTATAGACTGGTCAGGGATATTCTGCATTAATACACTTCCTATGCCAAGCATCACATTTGATCCAATTTCCAGTTGCTGCCTGATAACACTGTTGGCCCCTATATGGGTGTTGTTGCCAATCTTAACGGATCCACAAAGAACTGATCCTGTTGAGACATGAACAAATTGGCCAATTATGCAATCATGCTCAATGGTTGCAGAGGTGTTTATAATAGAATAATCCCCAATAATCACCCCTGCATTAACTACAGCATTTTTCCCTATGAAGATACCTTTCCCTAACGTACAGTAAGGACTTACAAGAGCACTTGCATCGATGATATTCGGAATTGAATATCCGATGCTAGAAATCAAATCAGACAACCGCCTTCTGGCACCGGTATCCCCTATACTGCCTAATGAGACAAAAACATGGGTGAAACCTCTCTTATAAAGGTCTTGCAGATCATCATCAAACCCAATTACGGGTATTCCCAATACGGATTCTGTAATACTTCCTTTCTTTTCAATAATACCAATTTCTAAGTATTCTGCTGATGAGAGAAGCGTATCAATGATGGACTTGCAATGCCCTCCAGCTCCAAGTAGCAACAGCTTCTTACTCATTGATCTCCAACCTTTTTCTCATTGACTCAAGCTCTTCCAACTGCCCCATGTCCATCCAAGCCTTTTCGCTCACTGGATACACGCCAACATTCTTTCCCAATTTACGATACCTATCCATAATTTCAGGGAAACTGATCGATTCATTCAGCTGAAGATCTTCAACAACTTCAGGTTCTACAATGTACAACCCAGTGTTTGTAAGAAACGAATACTCCGGCTTTTCAATGAAGGAATCAATGGTACCATTCTCTGACATGTTTATGACACCATAAGGTATCACCACATTCTTGAGAGCACAGACCATGGTGATAATGTTCTTGTCCCGCTTATGCTGACGATACATGCTTGCATAGTCGGCATCAATGAGAATATCGCAATTGGAGAAAAAGAACGTATCATTCAATACACCCTTAAGAAGAGAGAGACCTCCACCAGTTCCCAGGGGAATATCCTCATCCACAAAGTGGAGATCATATTCCTTAGGCGAATCTGCAAAGAAGGCTTTGATTAGGTTTTTCTTGTGGTTCACGATAACATGGAAATCATTACACCCAAACTTTTGGAAACGGCTCATGATCAATTCAAGGATTGGCTGGTCGCCAATAGGGATGAGAGGCTTGGGTAAGATCTTGGTATATGGGTACAGTCTTGAGCCTACACCACCAGCATTAATCACTACAGGAATTGCCAAGTCCGTTTTCTTGATGAGCTCTAGGTCATTTGCAAATAATAATGATTCGACAATGCCTTGTTCATTTAACATGGGGAGGGCTGTAATGGAGTACTGGCGCATAATTTCTTTTGCACTGGCCCTTGTCTCCATGGTGACGCTTTTTGGGTTGTACGTAGCAACTTCGCTTACTGCAGCATCAAGCCTGCCATTGCGAATCAGATGACGACGAATATCCCCATCGGTCACGACAGCCTTCAGTTTTCCCTCAGGGGCAATAAGCAGGATCCTTTTGGCTGTCTGGTCCAATTGTTCCAAGGTTTTTCGTATGGTCGCATTCTCATCAATGAACAGTTGTTCTAATGTACTCATGATTTCCTCACCATATCCTTAAGACATGCAACAACACGATCAATATCAGATGTATCAAGGTTAGTACTGCAAGGGACATTTACAATTCGCTTCTGGTATTCCAAGGCCTTTTCGATTTTGAATGAACGAAAACCCTTGTAGGGTATCTGTTCATTGATCAAGCCCCAAATAGGTCTTGTCTGAATCTTCTGCTTTGAAAACGCAGCAATGACCTCATCCCTAGACAAAGGGAAGCCTTCTTCAAGGTACAGGGAATAGAACCAACGATTGGAACGGATATCCTCCCTAAAGGGGAGCATTGAGATATGTTCAATTGTAGCAATTTGTTCTGTGTAGTACTGGTAATTGGTAATTTTGGTGTGGATGAATGTTTCCAGCTGCTCCATCTGAGCAAGTCCCAAAGCTGCCTGAAGGTTTGTCATACGGTAATTGAACCCTATCTCATCATGATAAAAATTTACTTCATCACTCTTTGCCTGGGTTGTCAGATGCTTGGCATGTTGCAGTTGTCCAATATCAGGAGAGACTATCATACCTCCCCCTCCGGTTGTGATGATCTTGTTCCCATTGAAGGAGTAGATCCCAAAATGACCTAAGGCCCCGGCATGCATGCCTTTGTAAGGGCCATCAAGGAAGTAAGAGCCAATGGCTTCAGTGGCATCTTCAATGACTGTCAAATTATAGGTAGTTGCAATTTCGAGGAGTTCTGTCATGTTCGCAATGTTTCCAAATACATGGACCACCACAACTGCTTTTATATGCTTTCCTGTTGCATTATCAATAAGCTTTCCATCTTCTAAACTGCACTCACTCTTACAGAACTCCCTAAGCTTCTCTGGATCGAGGCCGAGGGTGTCGTCACAATCCATGAAGATAGGCTCTGCCCCAACATACCGTACAGGATTCACCGCCGCTATGAAGGTAAGGGAAGGAACGATGACTATATCATTCTGGGTCACCCCTGAGAGAATCAATGCAATGTGAATCCCAGAGGTGCCATTCTGACAGGATACAGCTCCAGGAGCTTTCACATATTGGGCAACAACGCTCTCAAAATCAGTGACATAAGGCCCTCCTGTAGAAACCCATTCGGTTTCTACAGCCTGGGTCACATACTTCAGTTCATTCCCCTTAAGGTTTGGAACTGACAATGGAATGAACTTTTGCTCCATATGGGAACTCCTAAATATTATAAATGTCTATTTTGTACTTTTCCAAGTTTTCTTTGAAAAACTCAATGGTTTCAGCAAGCCCCTGTTCCAAACTATAGGTTGGACTCCAGTTGGTAAGCTTTTTGATTTTCTCGTTGGATCCAAGCAGTCTATTGACTTCACTCTTTTCAGGGCGCAAGCGCTCTTCATCACAAACAATCGCCGCCTGAGGGTTTATCTGTCTGATCAGCTCTGTAGCCAGTTGTCCGATGGATATCTCTTTCTGTGAAGCAATATTGATCTCTTCACCTATGGTCTTGTCGGATTTGGCAATTTCGATGAACCCTTGGACAGTATCCTTCACATAATTGAAATCCCGAGTCGGTGTGAGAGATCCTAGCTTGATCTCTATCTTACCTGCTAACAATTGAGTGATGATAGTAGGGATGACTGCTCTTGCAGACTGCCTTGGTCCGTAGGTATTGAAAGGCCGGACAATAGATACTGGTGTCCCAAAACTCCGATAGAAGGACTCAGCAAGACGGTCGGCCCCTATCTTAGTTGCTGAGTATGGGGATTGTCCTTGAAAGGGATGATTTTCATCGATAGGCACATACTTTGCAGTCCCATATACCTCGGAGGTCGATGTAATCAACACCCTACTTGTTTCCAATTCGCGGGCAGTCTGAAGCACGTTAAGGGTGCCCTTGATGTTCGTATCAACATAGGTGTCGGGCGAGTGATAGCTAAAAGGAATAGCGATAAGGGCAGCTAGATGGAATACTTCATCACAACCTTTCATGGCTTCCTTGACCCCGTTTGGATCTCGGATATCCCCCTGAAAAATCTCTATCTCATTGAGGATTTCCTTGGGCAAGATATCAAGCCACCCCCACGTATTGAAGGAGTTATACAATACGAATGCTTTGACTTTGTTTCCTGATCTCACGAGTTTCTCTGTTAGGTGGCTACCGATGAAACCATCGGCCCCTGTAACTAATATTTGCATTATAGTGCCTCAGTATTTATATGTTTTCTTTATAGTAAGGAATATCATTTTTTTGCTTCCAAGCAGAACGAGGATATTTAACAATGTCAAACAAATGTAAAAAAATTAACAAACGAGTAACATAATTAAATAGGATAGCCCTAATAACAGCTTTTTTGGAGTATGGGATTATTTTAGCTATATACATCTTTTCATCTTTATTGTTTAAGATATCAATAACTGCATCAGCTACTCTTTGAGTGGCTTTACCATCAATTTTACCATAGAACATTTGATAGTTTTTATTCTTTTCTTGCATCTGTTTTGCTAATAAAATCACATTTTCATTTATATCAGAAATCTTATTAATTTTGTAATACGAATCAGTTCCACTAGTTTTGAATATATCAGGATGTTCAATGGGTTCATAAACAATTGAGGGGATCCCCATAACCTCACTTTCAAATATGGTGGTACTACTCCAAACTACATTGACATCTACAACATTCAACCATTCATAAATCGTTCTTTCTGAAAGAATTCTAACTTCTTTAGGGAATAGCCCCTCTTTAATCTGAATACCGGGATGTGGTCTATATATAAATTCAAATCTCTTAAAAAAACCCTTATCAAGATTATTTAATTCTGATATTGTAATTTCTAAAGAATTCTTAGTTAGTAAGTAATGTTCTTCTAAAAGTGTTTCTGAAATACCCATTACCATTCGTTCAGCTTTTTCTGCTTCTGACCAATAGTTAACCCAATTTCTATTATCAGCAAATAAAACCCATATTTTACTCATATTTAAGTTAAATTTTTCTGCAAAATCGCTCCTTGAAGATTGAACGTTAAAAACTTCATCATTTCTCATATTCCCTGTTACTTTAATTAAAGAAGATTTAACTCCAGCATTAAGTAACGATAATTTAAAAAAATCACCCCAAACTAAATGATAGACGTTATTCTTGGCCTCCTCTGATTGAGGAATAAGTAATTCTTCTGTAAATTTACTAGAAATCTGTTCATGGTGCAAATTTATAATGATCAACTCTCTTGAATACTTAATAAAAGGAACAAACTTCTCATAATTAGCCTGATGATACATCCAAGGAGTTACGATAACGTCTACTAGATGTTTTTTTGCAAATCTCAATGCATTTACATATTCAAAATCAATTGAATAAACCATAACATGCATACCTTTAAAACCCAGAATCTCTTTTAATTTCATAATTGAAGAAAATTCTCGAACAGCATGCTGATAAAATAAAATTACGCTTTTCATTAAATCCCCTTGTGTAGAAGTTCGGAACAATTTTTTTTAAGAAAACTTATAAGGATTTTTTTGTTAATATCAATAAACCTATTTTTCTAATTTCTTTAAAATTGATCAAAACTAAGATTATCGTGATTAGAAGGAAAGTTATGATAGAGTCTTTTTGGAGTGATAGAAGTATCGCTTGGAAACTAACCAATAAATATGAAAAAAACATCTCATAGATTTTGATGTCAAATCTTATTATTGAACGAGAAACAAAAAATCTATAAATAGCAATTGCAAAATATGAAATAGCTGTAGCAAATACTGCGCCCATAATCCCAAACTTTGGAATAAGAATGAAGTTCAGACTGATATTCATTAAGGATCCAAATAATGAACTAAGCATCACATTTTTACTATCTTTCCCAGAAGCCAATATAGAACCAAAAAAATTAACTACACCCAAAAAACAACCTCCCAACAACAATATGGGTACATAAACATGTGCAATATAATACTCAGGAGAGACATAAATTTTCATGAATGATTTTATTATCCAAAGTAGAGAATTAGCAGAAAAAATAATTAAAAGATTATAAGACGAAAAAACACTAGCATAAAAGCTTTTTGACATTGTATTAGTTTCAAATTGTTTAATAGCTGAAATTGACCATGCTTGGTTAAAAATATTAAAAATAGTAGTCAATAGGGAGGGAATTTTACTAGCAACAGAATACAAACCAACAGCACTAGCTGACAAAAAGAAATTCACCATAAATCTATCTGAGTAGCTAATTATCATCCAAGCAATAGAATTAAATATTAAAGGAATTGAATAACTCAACATTTTAGGTAATTTTGAGTTTATCCTCAATGAAATTCGGAATTTTGGTGCTTTACCAAAGCACATCAAAAAAGATATAGAAATTAAATTTGCGATTAAAATAGATGAGAGATAACCTATTATACCTAAATTGAATATTGCTAATAATAAAATATTCATTACTACTAAAGCAACTGAATATAAAACTGAATCAATTGCAAATAATTTGGTACTACCTCTAGCTTTAATAAAAAGAGAATATGCTGTGTGTAACAAAGTACTTACACTAAGAAAAAAAAATAATAATGGTAATAATCTTCCATATTGAGCAATAAAGAAGCTACTGCCAATTCCGATTATGAGGCAACTCAGAAAGAACACTTGATAAAAACTACATAAAATATCATCAGAAGAAAAGTTACTATCGAAAGAATATCTAAATACGGCCTCATAAATTCCAAATGATGCTAAAGGAATAATAATATTTGATAATGCTATAACTAGTTCGACTATTCCAAACTCACTACTTGATAATTTATAAGTGTAGAAAGGCACAAGAAGGAATAAAAGAATTTTAGAAGCAAAATTACTGAGAGCAAAAATTCTAGTGTCAGATAATAATTCTTTATATTTGTTATTCATTTTAAGACTCAATTATAATAAGCTGGAATTGAGAAAAAGTAAAAATTGTTTAAAAATTTTCATGTACGAAATCTCTTGGTTTTTATATATTTTTTCCAGGGGAAGGTATAAGAAAATAATACAAGTATTATTGTTATATAATAAGCATTCGAAATACTAAAGTTTCCAAAAAAGTAGTTTCCGAAAAAAAGCATAAAAAGAGCTTTTTGATATACGGCTAAAACTAAAACTAAGTAAGATTTCCCTGAATTAATTTGAACATACAAAAAACCAATTAAAGAAAAAATTACTATGGTATAAGTTATGACACCAATTATCCCAAGATCATGAAAAAAATAATATATAAAGGTTGTAGTATTAAAAAAAGAAGTAGTATATTGAAAAATTTCATCAATATTATAAATATTCAGTAGCTTAGTTAAAGAAATATGAACCGATTTAAAGATTGTATAAGGGCTCCCTTGAATTACTAATTGATTAAAGTTGTCAAAACTAAAAACTAAATAGTTATAAATTGAATTGAAAAATGGTAGAGATAATTCTCCTTTGAACACAGCAGAATTTGGAGTTAGTCTAATAGAAATCATAATCGTTAAAATAGAGATTAAAAGAACACTAATTATGAATAACTTATTTAAATCTATTCGTTTTTTTTGATTATATAAATACAGAAATCCCAATAAAATAATTAACAAAGTCCCTCTAGACATTAGAATGAACATTGAAAAAAATAAAGCAAAACTGATAACGAAAATATTGAATAGGGTTGTTAGTTTGGTTTTATTTTTATCAAATAGGATTTCAAAAAAAGCATATATAGCACAATATGGTAATAGATTAGTAAAATACCTAATAATCCGTATTGAGGATTCGAAATCTATTATAGTTTTTTTATCATCAACATCACTATACAAAAATAAAAAATCGTAAAATCTTACTTCAAAAAGTGTTAGAAAAAAACAAATGGTTGTAAGAAAAAAAACCATTCGAAATGCATATTTATACCTAAATGTCACTTCTGGATTTTCAGGTTTTTTCGGGTATTGCTTGGTTTTTATACTATTGATTGACACTATCCCAATAAAGAAAATAAGCATTGAAACAAGAATGACTATTAGGTAAGTCTTGAAGCTCAATGTTGATTGCAAAGGATTTAGTCTTAATCGGCTTATTGCAAAAATAAATATAAAAGAAAAAACTGGGATGCCGAAAGGATTTAAAAAATCTTTTGTTTTAGAATACAAAATCACATACAAACAAAAAGCATATAGTGAAAATATGGCAAATTCTATTATATTTTCAATCATATAAATGGTTATTAATAATTATAAATATCACTTGTCAATCCTTTAAATAATAAACTAT
>NZ_JAVSNJ010000023.1:0-23244 GCF_032144095.1 Sphaerochaeta sp. PS | reverse complement strand
ACAGAGGCTTATTGGAAGTATAAATACCATATCATACCATAATTATTGATTTTTTTTATATATAAATCAGATTTTTATCATTTTTATTAGGAGGAATGCACTTACAATCTGTTACCAAACGATTAAAATGACAAGAAGAAAAGATTTTCCTGTACTAGTTTGAACACTTGTATTAGAATACTCATGACAATCATATGCAAGGAGTGCATCGATGGAAAAGTTCTTTAAGCTTAAAGAAAGAAAGACTGATGTCAAGACGGAAGTACTGGCAGGAATTACTACATTCCTAACCATGGCTTATATTCTTGCCGTCAACCCAGGTATCCTTTCTAACACAGGAATGGATTTCTCTAAGGTTTTTGCAGCAACCGCTATTTCTTCTGCAATCGCCACACTGGTCATGGCCCTGTTGGCAAACCTGCCCTTCGCTCTCGCCCCAGGTATGGGACTGAACGCCTTCATGGCTTTTACCGTAGTTCTCGGTATGGGTCACACTTGGCAGTTCGCCCTGACCGCCGTCTTTGTTGAAGGTATCATCTTCCTCATCCTGACTGCCGTCAACATCAGAGAGGCAATCGTCAACAGTATCCCAGCAAACATCAAGCGGGCTATTGGTGTTGGTATCGGCCTGTTCATCGCCTTCATCGGCATGCAGAATGCTGGCATCATCATCGGTGGAGCAACCCTCGTCGGCCTTAACCCCGACTGGTTCCACGGTCCTGCCGGGCTTGCAATGGTCGGCCTGCTCATTACCGGAGTCCTGTTGGCCTTCAAGGTAAAGGGTGCACTTCTTATCGGAATCGTAGCTACCACCATCGTGGGTATCCCATTCGGCATCACCAAGTATGCTGGCGGTTCCTACCTTCCTCCTACCCCGTACTTCTTCCCCTTTGAGTTCTCCAACATCATGAGCATTGACTTTGTCGTTATCGTATTCACCTTCCTGTTCGTGGATATGTTCGATACAGTAGGAACACTCATCGGTTGTGCAACCAAGGCAGATATGATCGGCAAAGACGGATCGATCCCCAACTGTAAGGAAGCCCTCTTCGCTGACGCAGTGGGAACCACCGTTGGTGCTATCCTGGGTACCTCAACTGTCACAACTTTTGTCGAATCCTCCGCCGGCGTCGTAGAAGGTGGACGCACTGGCCTGACCGCACTTACCGTGGCAGTCCTGTTTGCCCTCTCCCTCTTCTTTGCACCACTGTTTGAATCCATCCCCAGTGCTGCAACTTCTCCTGCACTGATCATCGTTGGTGTCATGATGATGACCCCTGTCAAGGATATTGACTGGAACGACATCACTGAAGCCATCCCTGCATTCCTGACCATCATCTTCATGGTTGTGGCCTACAGCATTGCAGACGGTATCATGTTTGGTATCCTTTCCTTCGTTTTGCTGAAGCTTTTCACCAAAAAGGGAAAAGAAGTCACCATAATGACATGGGTCGTATTTGCCCTGTTCGTTTTGAAGATCGTCTTCGGCGCACTCTAAGAGCCAATCGAAGAAGTGGACTCCTGCAATGGGGTCCATTTTTTTTGTCCCATGGGGCCTCCTCAAGACAGATATAATGGTATACTCTTACCAAAGGGGAGTGCCATGAGAAACGACTACCAGATGCTCGATACCACATGCACCTATCTTGTGACAGGAAGCGCAGGCTTCATAGGCTTTCATCTTGCAATGCATCTGCTACACAAAGGGTGCACGGTCATTGGCTTTGACAACCTCAATGACTACTATGAACCGGCCCTCAAGCAGGCGAGGCTCTCCATCCTCCTGAAATTCAATCACCTCTTTACCTTTGTGGAAGGCGACCTTTCCGACAAAGCTGCTTTGGATTCCCTCTTTGCACAACACCATCCAGATATTGTGGTAAACCTTGCAGCCCAGGCGGGGGTTCGCTACAGCATCGACAACCCCTATGCCTACCTGCAGTCAAACCTTGTGGGCTTCTTCAATATACTGGAAGCATGTAGGCACTTTCCGGTCAAGCATCTTGTATATGCATCCTCAAGCTCGGTCTATGGGATGAACAGCAAGATACCCTTCTCTACTGATGACATGGTCGACAGCCCGGTGAGCCTCTATGCTGCAACAAAGAAATCCAACGAACTACTCGCCCACTCCTATACCCACCTATATGGGATCCCCTCAACCGGATTGAGATTCTTTACCGTCTATGGCCCCTATGGAAGGCCTGACATGGCATATTTCTCCTTTACCAGGAAGATCCTTGCAGGGGAAACCATCAAGGTGTTCAACAAGGGAGATATGTATAGGGACTTCACCTACGTTGACGATATAGTGGAAGCACTTCAGAGGATCCTCTGCAACCCTCCGATTCCCAATGCAAATAATGACAGGTACAAGATCTACAACATAGGAAACAATAGCCCTGAAAAACTCATGACCTCATAGAGACACTAGAAGAGGCACTAGGCAAGAAGGCCAGGATAGAATTCGCCCCTATGCAGGCAGGCGATGTCTACCAGACCTATGCAGATATTACAGAGCTAATGGATGATTTTGACTTCAAACCCAGTACCCCGCTTGCAGTGGGTCTGGGAAGGTTTGTCCAGTGGTATAGGGCTTTCTACTCTTGCTAGAAGAAAGAAGGCCTCCCGACATGGCAAGACCAACCATGTTTCTGCTATGATAGGCCCATGTACGACGTAATCATTATCGGAGGGGGAGCTGCAGGGCTCTTCCTTGCCGCAAACCTACCGGGAAAACACGTGCTCTTGCTTGAAGGCTCTCCCCAGGTGGGGAAGAAGATCCTCATCACAGGCGGTGGCATGTGCAACCTTACCAACAACAAGAAGACAGACTCCTTCCTCACCCACTTCGGTAGTCCTGTACAAGGAAATTTCCTCAAACCATCCCTACTGAACTTCAATACAGATGACAGCCGCCACTGGTTTGAGGATGCTGGCCTCCCACTCGTAGAACGCGAGGACGGCAAGGTATTTCCCTCCTGCATGAGAGCGGGCGCTGTAGTGGATCTTCTGGTCGCAATTGCCAAGAAAAACGGGGTAAGGATACAGCCCTCTGCAAAAGTCAGGGCTGTGGAGAAACTGGGTGAGCTCTATTCAGTTAGCACCGATACCGAACAATTCCAGACAACAGCCGTTGTATTGACCACTGGAGGGATGAGCTACCCAACCACAGGAAGCGATGGGTCAGGCTACCTCCTAGCAAAATCTCTTGGACACCTCATTGTCTCCCCTACCCCTGCCCTGGTGGCAGTATCTGTGCTCGACTACCCCTTTACTCCCCTGGCAGGGAATGCCATCAGGGATGCATCGGTAGAGTGCTTTCATGCAGGGGAGGGCAAACGCTACCATCTGGCACAGGGCGACATGCTCTTTACCCATGACGGGCTCTCAGGTCCAGTTATTTTGCATAGCTCCCGCCAGATTCGCAAAGGCGATCTCCTGAAAGCCTCGCTGCTGCCTAGCAGCAACAAGGAGGAACTGCGCAAGCGCCTGGGCACCCTTTTTTCCGAAAACCCCAAAAAACAACTCTATACCATCCTCAAGGCAGAAGGCCTCACAGCACACCTGGCTGAACAACTGCTGACCCTAGCCTCCCTTACAGTGCAAAGCACCTCAGCAAACCTCACCAAGAACCAGATGCAGAAGCTTATCGACCTTCTGGTCGCGTTTCCTTTCACCGTTTCGGGGAAGAAGGGATTCAATGCTGCCATGGTGACCTCTGGAGGGGTTGACCTTTCGGAGGTGGACAGAAAGACCATGGAATCGAAAAGGAATAGCAACCTCTACCTGTGTGGAGAGATTCTCGATATCGACGGCGATAGTGGTGGATACAACCTTCAGGCGGCATTCTCGACTGCAAAGCTCGCCTCAGTTGCCATCATGGCCGAAAAGAAGGAGTAACAGATGAAATTTTGCTGGACTACCCTAAGGGTAAACAACATGGAAGAGTCTTTGGATTTCTATCAGAGGATCGTGCAACTGCCACTGCAGAGGCGATCGGATGTGGAAGGGGGCATGAGCCTGGCCTTCCTTGGTTCTGGGGATACCCAGGTTGAACTGATCTATCGACAAGGGGAGAAGCCTGCCGTCTATGGAAAGGATATCTCCATGGGTTTTCAGGTCGATGACCTCGATGCAATGATGGAGTTTGTCACCTCCCAAGGGATCGCAATCGTAGGGGGACCTTTCAAGCCCAATGAGCATGTCAGGTTCTTCTATGTGCTCGATCCCAATGGGCTGCGCATCCAGTTTGTGGAGCAAATACGGTAAAAAAGAGCATAGGCAACCAAAGAATAAGGCCAGGATTTCTCCTGGCCCTATCTTTGCTATGGACTAAGCGTAGCTTATTTGATTCTCTTGGTCGCTGAATCGAGCAGTTCGTCAAGTTTGGCAGAAGGATTCTGGAACTTGGCGAGGAAGATCATTGCTGCAATGACATAGGGCTTGTAGCTGGCTTCCTTGTACAGGGGTACCAGGTACTTGTCGAACACTGCGGCCTCAACCTCACCTTCCTTGCAGGAGACACCGGTGATGTCTGCAGGCAGGCAGTGCATGTAGAGGGCTTCACCATCTTTGGTGGTCTTCATGAGCTCTTCAGTGCAGGTCCAGTTCTTGAACTTTGCATTGTTGACCAAGCAGGTCTTCTCGAGTGCCTTGAGGGCAGCCTCATCACCATGCTCGACAATCTTGGTTCTCTCTTCCATGACGGCAAAGGGAGCCCAGCTCTTTGGATAGACGATGTCTGCATCCTTGAATGCCTCTTCCATGGTCTCGACTCTCTTGTAGGAGCCACCACCCTTCTTGGCATTGTCTTTTGCAATCTTCTCGATCTCAGGCATTACGTTGTACCCTTCTGGATGGGCAAGGACTACATCCATGCCGAAGCGGGTAAACAGGCCAATGATTCCCTGGGGAACAGAGAGGGGTTTGCCATAGGAGGGGCTATATGCCCAGGTCATGGCGATCTTCTTGCCCTTGAGGTTCTCGACTCCACCAAAGTGGTTGATGACATGCAGCATGTCGGCCATGCTCTGGGTCGGGTGGTCAATATCACACTGGAGGTTCACCAAGGTAGGTCTCTGCTCGAGGATACCCTCGTCATAGCCTTCCTGCACGGCTGAGGCAACAGTCTTCATGTAGGTATGGCCCTTGCCAATATACATGTCGTCGCGGATACCGATGACGTCAGCCATGAAGCTGATCATGTTGGCAGTCTCACGAACGGTCTCACCATGGGCGATCTGGCTCTTGCCTTCATCCAAATCCTGCATTGCAAGACCCAGGAGGTTACAGGCACTGGTGAAGCTGAAACGGGTACGGGTAGAATTGTCGCGGAAAACGGAGATGCCAAGTCCACTATCAAAAACCTTGGTGGAAATGTTGTTTTCACGCATTGCACGCAAAATCTCGGCTACATCAAATACAGCCTTGATCTCATCATCAGACTCTTTCCAAGTGTGAAAGAAGTCATTGAGGTACATTCCCTCAGTCTTGAGAGTCTTCAACTCTTCAATCATTTTCTTAATAGTGGCTTTGTCCTTCATTCGCGGGGTCCTCCATAGTATTTCTAAAAAAAACCAGACACCGGTACTATAGCATGGCTATACTCCAGTGTCCAGTTTTTTTGTTGCAGTTTGTTGCAAAAATCTTAAATCTTTCCAAGCTCCCTAAGAACCTTTTCTGATGAGAATGGCCAGGAACGCATCCAGATACCAACTGCATCGTGGATGGCGATAGCTATAGCAGGAGCAGCTCCATTGGTTGCGATCTCACTGATGGATTTGGCTCCATAGGGGCCTACCTCATCATTGATGTCGATCAGGACAGCCTTGAAGTCTTCCGGCTTCTCACTGATCATCGGCACCCCGTAATCGGTGAAGTTCGATGTGAGACAGACACCATTCTCGTCAATGATCATATCCTCATAGAGAGTGTGACCGATGGACTTGAGGACGGCACCATACATCTGGCAAAGGGCAAGCTCAGGGTTGATCGGAGTCCCTGCATCCTGCAAGGCATAGAACTTCTGCACCTTGACCTGGCCTGTCCTCACATTCACCGCTACCTGTGCAAAGTGGGCACCATAGGGGATGGCATTGTGGTTCGTAGTAAACGAAGCACGACCCATCACCTGACCAGAACCTGTTCCGGTCAGTGCATCATGGCTGAGCTTTGCATAGCTGAGGCTCTTCTTTGTCTTGGTGCTGTACACCTCTCCAGGAGCGCGGCAGATAAGGTCCTCTACCTGCTCTCCCATCTGCTTTGCCCCTTCGATGAGCAAGTTCTTCTTCAAATCTTCTGAAGCGTAGAAAGAGGCATTACCGCTGAAGAACGTACCGCTAGAAGCATACGCCCCAGTGTCGAAGGTACAGCTGTCGGTATCACCGCTGATGACGGTAACACAGTCGAGGGGAACACAGAAGGCTTCGCTGATCATCTTTGCACTGATCGTATCAAGGCCGGTTCCTAGGTCTGCACCACCGCTGAAGATCTGGAAGGTCCCATCGGTAAGCAGCTTGGCCCAGGCATTGGAGTGATCGAGGCCAGGGAGTCCAGACCCCTGCTGGATCATGGCAAAACCCTTGCCAATCTTCCAGTCAGGATCGCTGGAGGTCTCCTTCTTGCCCCACTTGATCATCTTGGCACCCTGGACGAGCGCCTCTTCAAGGCCGCAGGAGCCGACAGGGACCACATTCCCTTCACGTCCCTCCCCAAGACCTTTGAGGATCTCAAGCATGTAACCGGGCTCCACCTTGTTCTTCATGGCCATCTCGTAGTAGTCGATGCCTAGCTTGTCAGCCAGCTCGGCCATACAGACCATCAAAGCATAGCTTCCCTTCGGAGCCCCATAGCCTTGGTAGGCACCGGTAGGGAGGATGTTGGTGTAGTAGGTGATGACATCAAACTTCATGTTGTCACACTTGAGCAAGGGAAGGGTCTTGGAACAGGCGTTCATGGGAACGGTCAGACAGTGGTTTCCGTACGGGCCGGTATTTGCACGCACATCCATGTAGACTGCAGTGAGGGAACCATCCTTCTTTGCCCCCATCTTCACGGTAACCCTCATCGGGTGACGGGTAGAGTTGGCGATGAATTCCTCCTCACGGGTATTGCGGTAGAGGATAGGCTTTCCTGTGGTCCAGGTCGCATATCCTACCAGGTCCTCAACCAGGACGTCCTGCTTGGAACCATACCCACCACCAACCTTTTCCTTGATGACATGGATCTTGTTCTCAGGAATCTCACACACCCATGCGACGATACGCCTGACGTGGAAAGGGACCTGGGTGGAGGCATGCACGACCAGTCTGCCATTGTCGATCTTGGCATAGCAGATGTGTGGCTCAAGCGGAGTACACTGGATCTGGCTTGTCTGGTAGGTCTGCTCCACAATGGCATCGGCTTCCTTGAAACCCTTTTCCACATCACCAATATGCCCATGGGCGGCAGAGGCGACGTTCCTACGGATATCGCCGTGGAGGGGGAACTGGTAGATGACCTTGCCATCGCGAGGATCGGCACCCTTGTTGTATTCATCGAGGTTGGCAGGGGCTCCCACCCTATATTCCACCACACCGTTCTGAACGATCGGGGCGCCTTCCTCCATAGCCTCCTCGACGGTGAAGATGGGCTTGAGGACTTCATACTCCACCTTGATGGCATCGCGTGCTGCCTTGGCCTGCTCTTCGGTCTCAGCGACGATTGCAGCAACCCTATCGCCCACATGCCTTACCTTGTGGTTGAGAAGACGTCTGTCATGGGGGCTTGGCTCAGGGTTTCCCTGACCCGCCTGCATGTAGGTTACATCAGGGGTATTCTCATGGGTGAAGATGGCAATGACACCTTCCATCGCAAGGGCTTCCTTTGTATCGATGCTCTTGATGTAGGCGTGCGCATATGGTGAGCGCAGGACTACCATGGTGTTGTATCCGGTGAGGGCACGGTCCTCTACAAAGCTTCTCTCGCCAGCAACCAGCTGGGGTCCATCAATCTTTGATTTCGGCTTGCCCACATACTCGAGGTGGTCTCGGAAAGTTGGGGAGATCTTCGTCTTGTACTTCCCTTCCTCAAGCATCTCCTTTGCCAGCTGTACGGCAAGAAAATAGTGTTCGTAGCCGGTATCACGGACGAAGATGCCGGAGAGAACCTCCTCGACCTGAGCCTTGGTAGGGTTCTTTTCCTTTTCAAGCAACCAGGTAAGCAGCAGGGCCGCCGCAGGTGCATTGTATGCACTCTGGACGATACCTGCATCGATCATAGCCTGCTGGACGATACTGAGGTTTCGGCTGTCGCCCAACCCTTCGCCAGTGAGGATATTTGCACCATCGGCCTGGATGGCAAGCATCAGGTTGGCATAGACGGGCGTTCCGTTAAATATGATGGTATCGCTTCCGGCAAAGCCTTCGCGGTCATCGCTATCACGGACACTGATATACCCAAATTTGACCAAAAGCGAACGAAGGGACTCTGACCCTTCAACGGTAGCCTTCAGTTTTTTTGAATTGACGGTAAAGACAATGTTGTTCATTTTACACCTCCGGAAATGAAGTTGGAGAAGAGCTGGGATATACCTTCACTGGCAATATACCGTTTGTAGGACGAGGTCCCGGTACTATCGTCCTTTGCCTCAATTGCATGGCCTACAGCGAGCTGCACGTCTTGCTTTGTGGTCAGTTCCCCATTTTCAATTGCATTCTCTACAGCGGAGAGACGTTGCATCCCTATCCCCTTCACAGCGGCAAAGACCCGTACATGGTCGATAACCCCTTCCCCATTCTTGGTAGCCCCAAAGCCAACAGTGACAGCTGCCTGGCTCTGGACAGTATTTGCATAGCGGAGGGATCCGACGAACCGGGCATCCTTGGAGAGGGAAACCCCCAGCAACAAGGTTCCGCTGAACTGGGTATGGTATGCATGGTATTCACGGATGGGGATATTGTCCTCATTGTAGGAACCTGCTTCCGTAAGGTTGGCTGTCAGGACCCTGGCGCGGGAGGCGAGCAAGGCTGGCCCAAGGTAGGAGTGGTCGCTGCACATGGCAAGGTTTCCGCCAAGGGTGGCCATGTTTCGCTTGGTGAAGGAGCCGCAGAAAGAGGCAGCCTGCTTCAGCCATTGGGGTACAAGAGCTGATTCGATCAGTTGCTGGAAGGTGACCATACTCCCGATACGAATCGAGTTGCCTTCGTCAGTGATGGTATCCAAGCCAAGCTTGGCAAGGCTGATTGCCGTTTTTGCATCAACGGTTGAATTCAACCGGTTAATCTCGGTCCCCCCAGCATAGAATACGCTTTTGGGGTTATTCCGTTTCAGCTTGAGAGCATCCTCGGTATCTTTTGCAATGAGAAATTCCTGTATCATACTGACTCCTTTCTGGCGGCCTTGTCCATGAGCTTGCGACTGATGGCATTCGCCTTGTCGGCAAGCTTCTTTTCGTCGTATCCAACCAGCTGCCCGTGGTCAACTACAACCTTACCATTGATGATCGTATAATCCGTATTGTGGTCACTACCGCAGAAAAGCAGGCTGGCCACAGGATCGCTCTGGCTCCCTGCATACGGGATGGTGGAGACATCAAAGATCGCCATATCTGCTGCCCAACCCTCATCTAGGCGGCCAACAGAGCCAAAATTCAACATCTTTGCACCGTTCTCCGTTGCCATGGTAAAGGCCTGCTTTGCAGTAAGGCCATCAGAACCATAACGGACCCGCTGCAAAAGAAGAGCCATCCTTACCTCCGCCAACATATCAGAGCTGTCGTTGCTCGCACTTCCGTCTACAGCAATGCCGACATTGATACCCATCTCCAACATCTCCTTGGCACGACAGATGCCGCTGCCAAGACGCATGTTCGAAGAGGGACAGTGTGCAATGTGGGAGCCTGTCTCTTGCAGGATCTTCAGCTCCTCGTCGTTGAAATGGATCCCATGGGCATAGAAGACGTCGTCTCCTATGAGGTCGCACTCCTGCATCAGCGCAACAGGGCGCATGCCGTACATTTCCTGGCAGAAATCTGCTTCATCGGCAGTCTCGCACAGATGGGTATGCAACCTCACCCCATATTTTCGGGCCAGGGCTGCAGTATCCTTCATGAGGCTCTTGGTGACACTGAAGGGGCTACAGGGGGCCAAGGCAATCTTGTGCATGGCATCGGGAGCTGGATCGTGATAGGTCTTGATACAGCGTTCACTATCGCTGAGGATCTCCTCACTGGTCTGCACAACGCTGTCCGGGGGAAGGCCCCCATCCTTCTTGCTCAGACTCATCGAACCTCTGGTAGGGCTGAATCGCATCCCCAGTTGGTCGGCAGCCTTGAATTGAAGGCCCATCAGGTCTCCCGTGAAGGAGCGAGGATAGAGGTAGTGGTGGTCGGTGGTAAGGGTACAGCCGGTCTTCATCAGTTCAGCCATGGCAAGCATGGATGAGTAGTATATGGCTTCATCATCAACATATTTCCACACGTCGTAGAGGAATTTCAGCCAATCAAAGAGCTTTGCATCCTGCACCGCTGGGTGATTGCGGGTCAATGTCTGATAGAAATGGTGGTGGGTATTCACCAGGCCAGGGATAACCACATGGTGCGAGCAGTCGATGACCCTCACACCCTCTTCAGCTACAAGACCACCGGTGGGTGCTATCTTGGAAACCTTGTTGCCAACAACAAGCAAGTCAGCACCTTTGTAGGCCTCCTTGTCAAAGCTGGTTTGCAGGCAAAAAATGTTCTTCAGTAAAAGCGAATCCTTCATAGGTTCTCCTACTCGAGGACTCCAACAAGGAAAGTTCTGACACCGTCCAAATCCATAGGGTTGAAGTCCGTCCAAACTCCGGCATCGCTTACGGCCTTATGAAACTGGTCACAGACAGCAAGGAAGGTGGGAAGCAGAAGTAGTTCGGATGCACCAGGCTTCCCAAGTGTTGTTGCATCCAAGTCGTGTGAAAAAAGAAAAACTGGTGGCAGCTGGAGCCTTCCTAGGCATTCCTCCACCCACCCTGGATAGTGCCATCATGCACTAAAAAAACGAATGGACTTCCAAGGAGTACTATAGCCACGGATACTAACACTCCGTGGCTAATAGTATACCATACTAGTTATGGAAAACAAACCATCAAGCTTACTTCTTCTCTAGTGAATAGGGCAGCATTGCATAGAAGGCAGAGCAGATCTCCAAGTCATCAACACGGTTGATCTCGTTGGGAGCATGAGCCTGGGATTCATCGCCAGGACCGAAGCCGATGGCAGGAATCTTGTGTCTTCCAGTGGTGGCCACAAGGTTGGTTGAGAAGGTCCACTTGTCAACAACAGGATCCTTTCCAAAGAGAGCCTTATGCCCTGCAACGCCAGCTACTACCAGGGGATGATCCTTGTCGATCTTCCAGGTTGGGAAGTAGAGCTCCTGGGAATAGGGCTTCTGTGTCCAGCCGACCTTCTCGTAGTTAGGCATCTCTACCACGATCGAGGAGGGATCGTCGCCAGTTGCCTTGGAGATGTAGTCACGGACCTGGCCGATTGCAAGATCTGCATCCTCACCCCAGGTAAGGCGGCGGTCAAGGTAGAGCATGGCGTAGTCAGCGACTGCACACTGGCTGGGGCCCTTCACATCCATCTGGCTTACCGTGATGGTTCCCTTTCCAAGGAATTTCTCTGCATCTGGAAGCAGGTCCTTGTTGAGCTGTTCGATGGCCAGGGCGGCCTTGGCTGCCTTGTATGCGGCACTTACACCGCGCTCGGGAGCACTTCCGTGGCAGGAGATACCCTTGAGGATAACCCTGATTTCCATACGGCCACGGTGACCACGATAGAGCCTGCAGCTGGTAGGCTCGGTGGATACGACCAGGTCTGGCCTAAAGTTCTCTTCTTCAATGAGATACTTCCAGCACATGCCGTCACAGTCCTCTTCCATTACGGTAAAGGTAAAGTAGACGGTATATTCGCCACCATAGCCGAGTTCCTTGAGGATACGTCCGGCGGTGATCATGGAAGCGGCTCCACCCTTCTGGTCGCTGGTACCACGTCCATAGACGAGACCGTCCTTGACCTCACCACTGAAAGGATCGAAGTTCCAGTTTTTCATGTTGCCGACTTCGACGGTGTCGATGTGTGCATCAAAAGCCAACTTCTTCTTTCCATTTCCTACCCGGCCAATTACTGAGCCAAGTCCGTCGATGTAGACTTCATCGAAACCAGCCTCTTCACAGAGGGTGACAATGAGCCGACAAACATCCTCTTCCTGAGAGCTGTAGCTCTTCACTTTTACCATTTTGGAGAGGTTGATAGCCGTATAATCTCTGTATTCGGCAGCCTTTGCTTTGATCTGTTCCTGAATCGTCATGTAATCCTTCCCTTTGACCGTTTTGGTCATATTTCCTTTCGCCCTTGACTAAGGAGCGATTGTATCAACTTTTTTCCAGACACGGGCGGCAACTTCAGCTGCCTTGGCGTAGATGGCCGGCACATCGAGACCTGGGAACTGGCGGTTTTCCATGACCAGTTTTCCATCAACCACAACACTTTCCACACAGTTGCTGCTCATGCCCCAGACAAAGTGTCCAGCACAGTTGTCTGCAACAAGTGGCGTAGGGTTGTGGTAGTCCAGGATGTTCAGGTCAGCCTTATAGCCAGCCTCAACCCTTCCGAACTTGCCGTCAAAGTACTTTTCTACAAGTTTGTTTCCTCTTGCCAGGGCGGTGACATAATCACCAGGCCACCAGGAGAGACCCTCATCCTTGTGCTTGAAGAAGGCAAGCTTGAGCTCCTCAAACATGTTTCCACCACAACCATCGGTTCCGATGATCAGGTTCTTCACACTCTGGATCTGCTTGCAGTATCCGACATGGTTGTTCATGTTGCTTCGCGCATTATGGGCAAAGAACACGTCATGGCTGTTGATCATCTTGATCTCGTCCTCGTTGAGGAAGAGCCCGTGCACCAGAAGGGAGTTGGGTGTAAGCAACCCGAACTTTTCCAGGCGGTCGACAATGTCCATGTTGTAGTGGTGGTGGGAGAAGGTCACATCATACCTGTCCTCAGCAACATGCAGGTGAAGGCCAGCACCGCTTTCCTTCATCGCCTCACCCATCATGCGAAGCCCTTCGTCGGGAATGGTGAAGGGAGCGTGACCCCCGATCATTCCGCGAACAAGCTTCCGACTCTTCGAGGCCTTGGCAAAGCGGAGGTTCTCCTCAACGCCAGAGGCGACCTCCTCCATCCCCCGGTTCCGGTCGGTGACCTCATAGCAGGTAGTTCCGCGTACCCCGACCTCCTCCATCCCGTTGGCGATGGTATCGAGGGAGTTGGCAATATAGGTAGGACTTGCATGGTGGTCGATACAGGTGGTGGTACCTGCGGCTATGGCATCAAGGGAGCAGATGAGCGAGCTGTAATAACAGGCTTCCTCATCGAGTCCCCTGTCAAGTCTCCACCACCACTCCTTCAGCACCTGGATGAAATCATTCTGGGGTCCTGCGGAGATGAGCATCCCTCGGGAAAGCCCCGAATAGTAGTGGTGGTGACCACACACATTGCCAGGGATCACTGTCTTGTTCCTGCCGTCAATAATCTTGTCAGCCTGTACACCTACCCCCGCACCTTTACCGACTGCGGTGATGATGTCGCCCTTGATGACGACATCAACATCCTCGGTAACAGCAAAGGGAGGCATGGTCTGCATGACACGGGTGTTCTTGATAACAATGCTAGACACAGTTCTCTCCTTACTCTTCCACATACCCAAGCAAATAGCTGTAGGTTGTGAATACTTCTTCTATCAAGGCAGCTACCTCATCGGAGATACCTTCTTCGTCGCCTGTAAGGATTCCGTCACCATCAAGGCTGCAGTGGAAGATCTTCTCGTCCAAGCGGACAAGGATCTCATCGTCCTGCACATAGAATCCACTGTTTTCGGAGTTCTCGAAATCATCGGCCCTGCTGAAGAGGGTAAACTTCTTGCGGTACGGTCCTCCGTCATAGGGGCAGAAGGTCTCACAGTTCCCACACTCGTTGCAGTAGGCATCAAGGTGCAGGATCTGGAAGGGATCGTCAAAGACCCCGGTGTTTCGTACATCGATGGCGACATTGGCACGGTTTGGACATACATCCACGCACTTGTTGCAGATGTAGGAACACTCCATACAGCGTTTGGCTTCGGTCTCAGCAAACTTCTTGTCTGAGACTGCCTTGGTGAGAAGAATGGAGCTCTTCTTGTCGGCAATGGAGGCGAAGTACTCGTCTTCAGCTGCAGTCAACTCTTCGTTGTCCTGGTCTGAGAGCTCTTCCTCATCGTCCTCAAAGTCATCCTCATCCTCTTCATCATCCTCACAGACCTCACCGTCCTCGTGGTCATGACCGCATCCGCAGGAATGCTCGTGCTCATCATCAACAGGGCCCAGGATCTTGTCGATCGCGGCTTCTACTGCATCACGAGCGCTTGCGATACACCTGACTACCGTGGAAGGGCCGCTTTGCACATCACCGATGGCATAGACGTTCTCGACCACTGTCTCCTTGGTATCCTTGTCTGCCTTTGGCCATCCCTTCTCATTGACAGGAACGCCATACCAGGTAAGCTTTTCGGCATCGGCATATTCACCGATTGCCGTTATCATCACATCACAGGGGATGGTATAGGTCTCATCGGTAGCCACAGGGCTACGTCTGCCTGAGGCGTCCTTCTCCCCTAGCTTCATCTTCCGTACGGTAAGCTGGTTACCTTCCATGGATTCAGGGTTGGCGAGGAAGACAAACTCAGTGTTCTCCGAAAGGGCGTTTGCATACTCCTCATGGTCGGCAGGCATCTCGGCCTCAGTCCTGCGATAGAGGACAGTCACCTTCTCGACACCGCTGATCCTGGTAGCCGCGCGTGCGCTGTCCATGGCGGTGTTTCCACCACCGACGACAACCACATGCTTGCCAAGCTTTACCGAAGTGGGGTCCTTGCGGAAGGCAGAGAGGAACTTGAGAGAACGCAAGATGCGAGTGCGATCCCCGGTGAGAGGAATGTCGTTGTCCACCTCACTGCCTATGGCATAGAAGATATAGGAGTAGCCTTGCTCACGGAGGGCCGTGATGGTCATCTCCTCACTCTGTACACCAAAGTGGAAATCCACCCCATTTGCCTTGATGAACGCAATGTCACTTTCAATCGCCTCGACGGGCAGGCGGAAGCCTGGGATGACGTGGCGAACGACGCCGCCGGCACTCTCTTCCCGTTCAAAGACTGTGGTAGAAAAGCCGCTTCTGGCAAGGAAGTATGCGGCAGAAAGCCCAGCAGGGCCAGCTCCTACGACAGCAGCCTTGATGTCACTCTTCTCTGTCGGGCCTTCCCACAAGCTCTTGTACTCTTCCATCCCGTTTTCCGCCGCAATCTTCTTCATCTCCCGGATCTGGACAGCACCCTCGTAATCCATGCGGCTGCAGTGCAGCTGGCACTGGTGGTCACAGATATAGCCGGTGATGGCAGGAAGGGCATTCTTGTCATAGATGAGGGCAAGTGCCTCTCCATAGCGGCCTTCCCCGACAAGCTGCACATACTCAGGAACATCCTGATGGATGGGACATGCAACAACACAAGGGGCAACATAGCAGTCGAACATCGGAAGGTCTTCGCCGATCTTGATCGAATCGGTTCCCCTGAACTCCTTGGTTACCTCTGCAAATACCCCCTCCCTTGCATCGGAGGAGAGTTTCTCAAGTTTCTTGAGATCGATTCCATCCATATCCCAGGCCTTGCTCTTGGTGAGTATCTCGACCATCTGTTTCATGCGGGTGTATCCGCCTGGCTTGAGCATGTCGGTAGCAAGGGTAATGGGTCTGATCCCGGTCTCGAATATGGCCTTGACCGTCAGGGCGTTGGCCCCACCACTATAGGAGATAGGAAGCTTTCCTGCAAATTCCTGGCTCAACAGCGTGGCAACGGTAGTCGAGATGGGAAGCAGGGAACGGCCGGACATGTACATCTCTTTCCCAGGAAGCTGTTCCTGGTCATTTATCGATCCAAGGGTGTTGGTGAGTTTTACCCCAAAGCCTCGGCCCTCTTTCTTGGCCAGGTCAACAAGGCGGTGCAACATCGCTATGGCATCGTTGAACTGCAGGTCATGCTCGAAGTTCTCCCGGGTAAGGGTGATGTAGTCGAACCCAAGGTGGTCGAGGATTTCACGTACGCGGTCATACCCAAGCAGGGTTGGATTGAGCTTGACGAAGGTATTGACCTTCTTCTCGGTCAACATATAGGAACAGATGGCCTCGATCTCCTTTGGAGGACAGCCATGCATCGTGCTCAAGGTAGTAGAAGGGCTGATGTTCGGGCTAATCTTTGCACTCAGGCCCTTGAGTTTCTTCTCAAGCCCTTCCCACTCGGTACCTTCGAAAAGTCCTTCTTCCAACAGGGCATCGAGGTCTGCAAGGTATTCGGCAAAGCGAGGGTCCTTACGGGCGTCAATCATCGAGTCGATGAACTGCTGCATCTTCTCCGTCTTGATCCCGGCCAGGTCATAGCCTACCGACATGTTGAAGATAAAGGAGGGTTTCTCAAACTTCCCCTTGTTCTCCAGTGCCTGGAGCAGGTGGAGGATGATCCATGCTTTTGCATACTCATCCCAGGCCTTGGGAAGGGTAAACTCGGTCGACCACTCCACATTGTAGGCTTCATCCCTTGCATCGATGCAGGGCTTGTCAATCTCAAGGGTGTCCATGATCTGGACAGTCTTGAGCTCCATGAAGCGTCCACCTACAAGGTAACTGGCAACTATATTCTGTGCCAGCTGTGTATGGGGTCCGGCGGCAGGTCCACAAGGGGTGGAACAACTCTGGCCAAAAACAGAAATGCTGTTCTTGCCGTTGTCCTGATAAAATTGCTCTTTGGCAATTCCAAAAATTGAATGATGGTTACGAAATTCTCCAACAATACGGCTAATAAGTTCCGCAAAAGGAACCGGGCGCATAATGTCTGCCATTACTCACTCCTTTGACTAAGGGTGTCGTCGGGCGCCAAGGCCCAACACTGTCTTATTCTAATGCAGATCAGAGAGATGTCAATCATTTTTGCAACAATTCGCAACAAACTTACCAGTTTCCACCGTTCCCTCGACAGGAAGCAAAACTCGTTCTGCATTGACCAATGTATGCCAGGTCCCGGTGCTTCCATAGCCACACACAAGAAAGGGCAACCCAAGAAAAACCTACAGGCATCGACGGTTCATACAACCAGAACCAGAAAGCGTTTTACTGTAGGCTGCATTAAATAATATAGCACTTTACCAAAAAATTGAATACACTAACTGACACTTAGCTCAATATATTACAGGAAAATCGAACTTTTACGAATTGTGGCTTTACAATTCGCATCTTTCTAGTATACTTGACTAATCCAAAATGCAACCAGTGAAAGAGTGGAGGAATAGAGATGTTGATCAATTTGAACGGGAGCAAGGAAGTAAGGAAGAATAACATTGACCGTTGTCGGGAAAAGGGTATTCTGCTTCCAACATTTAAACAGATGGTGGAGCCTTCCACTATCCCTGAAGAAATCAAGAAGAAGCTTGCAGACGTCGAGCTTTGGGAAACAAATCCCCTCAACCTTTTCAGGATTACCTGGAAAAACGAACCTACAAAAAAGGGTGGAAAGTTTGGCGGAGTGAACTTTGTTGAGGTCCCTCGCGAACTCACAGGTTGCAAGGCCCGCATCCTTGCTCTCGTAGGGAAATGGTTCCCCACCGGGGCCCACAAGGTTGGAGCCACCTATGGTTGTCTAGCTCCCGCATTGGTTGCAGGTACCTTTGACTCCATTCACCAGCAGGCTGTCTGGCCCTCAACAGGCAACTACTGCCGTGGTGGTGCCTTCAACAGCATCCTCCTAGGCTGCGAGTCCATCGCCATCCTCCCTGCCGAAATGAGCAAGGAGAGGTTTGACTGGCTGAAGACGGTCGCAGGGGAAGTCATCGCAACCCCCGGTTGTGAATCCAACGTCAAGGAGATCTTCGACATGTGCCACACCCTCGATGAGGAAAGGGGTGCAAACATCGTTATCTTCAACCAGTTTGACCAGTTCGGAAACTATCTGTGGCACTACAAGGTAACTGGAGGAGCCATTCTCGAGGTTCTCAAGGAACTTGAGATTGCTGACGAGAATGTCTGTGGCTATGTCACGGCTACAGGCTCAGGCGGAACCCTAGCCGCTGGAGACCACCTCAAGGATCTCTATCCCAACGTGAAGATTGCTGCCTCTGAGGCCCTACAGTGCCCCACCCTCCTGCGCAACGGGTTTGGTGGACACCGTATCGAAGGTATCGGCGACAAGCATGTGCCTTGGGTACACAATGTTCGCAACACTGATATGGTGATCGCTGTCGATGACCAGGACTGCATGGACGTCTACCGCCTCTTCAACGAACCTGCAGGTATCGAATACCTGAGGAAGATCGGAGTACCTGAGGAGTCTATCGCCGAGCTCCCACTCTATGGCATCAGCGGTGTCGGTAACGTACTTGCTGCGATCAAGATGGCAAAGTACTATGAGATGGGTAGTGAGGATGTAATCTTCACCGTCCTGACCGACAGCTCCGAGATGTACACCTCAAGGCTGAAGGAACAGAACGAGATCCAGGGTGAGTTTGACGAGTATGCAGCGGTTCGTGCCCTTGCCGCTTGCCTGCATCACCAGACCATCGAGAATGCACTTGAACTCTCCTACTATGAGAAGCTTCGGGTACATAACCTCAAGTACTATACCTGGGTTGAGCAGCAGGGCAAGACATCAGAAGAGCTGGATGCCCAGTGGTACGACAAGAACTACTGGAAGCAGATTCCTGCTTATGCGGATCAGATCGACAAGATGATTGAAGCGTTCAATGCGGAAATCCTAGCAAAATAACGTGGGTTTCAACCTGAAATGCCGGATATCATATCCGGCATTTTTACTGTATGGAGGGAAAACAATATGCGTTTTTCGTATGAGTGTTGTGATTGCGGCAAGGTGTATGAATCGGACGAGGTGCTCTACCAGTGCCCTGATTGCTCTCAAAAGAATGAGGAGGGCTTCTTCTCCAAAGGGAACCTGATAGTCAAGCTCAACAAGGAGGACCTTGCCAAACTTGCGAAGAAGGCCCATGTGAGCATGTATGACTTCTTCCCCTATCCCATCCCCACCCCAGAGGTATTCCCCGTTGGGGGAACCCCTATTGCAAGGCCGGCAAGGCTGGCAAAGAAATACGGGCTGAAGAACCTCAGCTGCAAGCTTGACAGCGCGCTGCCCTCAGGATCCTTCAAGGACCGAGCTAGCCAGCTGATAGCTGCCCAGGCGATTGCCCATGGGCAAAATCGCATCGCCCTTGCATCCACCGGCAACGCCGGGGCTGCCATGAGCTGTGCAGGAGCCGCCTATGGCCTGGAGATCATCCTGTTTGTCCCTGCCACCGCTCCGGTGAACAAGCTTATGCAGAGCGTGCTCTATGGGGCAACGGTAGTTCCAGTAAAGGGAAGCTATGACGATGCCTTTGCCCTCTCCATTGCCTATACCAAGAAGTTCGGGGGTATCAACCGCAATACGGCATACAACCCGATGACCATTGAGGGCAAGAAGAGCATTTCCATCGAGCTGTTTGAACAGTTTGGGCGAAAGGCTCCGGATGTGGTCTACGTCCCTGTTGGTGATGGCTGCATCTTTGCAGGTGTCTTCAAGGGTTTCTACGACCTCAAGGAGGCTGGCCTCATCGACAGGCTACCCCATCTGGTATGTGTGCAGAGCAAGCAGAGCAACGCCATCAGCCAGGCCTGGGAAACAGGAAAGTTCAAGAATCTCAAGGCGGCAACCACCCGTGCAGACAGCATCAGTGTGGAAGGTCCTGCCAATGGAAGGATGGCTGTGCGGTACATCAACGAAAGTGATGGATGGGCAACAGAGGTCGATGACAGCGAGATTCTCGATGCCCAGATCGAACTGACCCGTGAAGCCGGTATCTTCGTCGAACCTGCCGCAGCCTGTGCTTGGGCCGGTGTTCGTAAGGAGAGCCGGATGCTGGTGGAGAAATTCGGAGAGGATGTCGAGGTGTGCACCCTGCTTACAGGAACTGGGTTCAAGGACATGGCTGTCTTCCAGGGCAGGGTGGCCATCCCCGAGGCGATTGAGAACAGTGTCGAGGCTGTCATCAGGCGTTTCCAGTAAGCAAAGCAAGAAAAAAACGATGGAAGCGGTGCCATTCGGCACTGCTTCTTCGTTTCTCCTTTGACAAAAAGGCCCTGTTACGGTACCTTTTGACTTGAGTTACATAGTTGAGGAGTGATGCATGCAGAACTTTCTTATCGGTCTTGGAATCGGAGTTGTTCTTGCAATCGTTCTGGTGGTCGTCATGTCGATAAACAGGCATAAGGAAACTCTTCTGTCCCAGAAGGAGACTGAACGGCTGAGACGAATGTTGAATGACCGGATGGACCTTGAGAGCGATGGGCTTGCCAAATTGAAAGAAAGCAACGAGGACCTCAAGAAACAGAACGAAAACCTACGGATTAGCCTTAACTCTTTCTCCCAGAAACCCAACAGGAAGGAGATGGCACGCCTGCAGGTCTATCAACTTGCTGTTGACCGCCTCACCATAAACAGCCCCGGTTTTGGAGCTGCCTGGCAGGCTGCCCTGAAGGAGAGTGAAGACGAGTTCCAGAAGACCTATCTGGGAGTACAGCCGTTTATCAAGCGACTGATCCCCATGAAGACTGATGCCTCGGTTCTCTCCAAGTATATTGATTCAGACGAGAAGGAATAACCAAGCCGAAGTGGTGGAATAGGTAGACACAAGGGACTTAAAATCCCTTGCTCTTATGGGCGTGCGGGTTCAAGTCCCGCCTTCGGCAAGATTTCTTACACCCAAGGCATGATACGCCCTTGGGTGTTTTCATTTGCAGCCATATCCAGCCTACTTGACTACAACCCGCCCCTCCCCCATGCTCGTGGTATGTGGAAAACCTTCGGAAATGATACCAACCTCAGCGAAAACCAAATTGCTCTGGTCCATGCTACCTATACCCAGGTAAAGGATCTTCCTGTGCACCGGCTTCTGGTTGAAAGAGCCATAGTTGCTGTGGAAAAGCAGGACAATCGGGCCCTCTATCTGGTGTTTGACCAAGGATTCAAGGAAATGGGGCCAGTCTACCCACTTGCCCTCATCTACTGCCTCTACCCCCATCTTGAAACACTGTATTCGCGGTTAGGCATCTCGAACCAAGTCATGGCGGCGACACTCTCCGATATTTCCATCTGGGTGAAAACCTATGAAAGGCAACATGCTGGCTCGACCGGACTTGACCGGTACTGGTGGATATGCCGCCATCTCTGTGCAAAGGTCCTCCGCCTTGGTCGGCTTCAGTTCGAGCAGGGACCCTTCACATTCCCTTTCGCCATCTACTACGACTCTCTGCTTCAGCGCTACCGCTCGTTTGCACTAGGAGCAATCCATTGTACTTTCGATGGATACATTGCCCAGGAGGAGGATGCAGATTGGCTTACCACCTTCTCGGTCAAAAACGGGCTGCTGCTCGGCCATGAGGTGGACCAGAGCCTTGGCTCTATTTCCAGAAACCTCGTTGAGGTTCCCAGCGACAGGCTGCTGCTTGTGTGTGCACAGACCGACCCGGTCACTTTCGTACATATCCCAGAAGGGGAACCCCTTACCCCTTCTCTTGTCGATGCATCACTTTCTGAAGCTTTGGAGATGTTCTCCCCTTCCCTCTTTGTCTGCGACTCGTGGCTCCTGGACCCAGAGCTTGGGAAGGCTCTTCCCCCTGAGGGCAACATCTGTCATTTCATGAACCGCTTCCAGAAATTTCCCGTTGCATTCTTTGTACCACAGATCTTTGACAGGGTATTCGGCTATGGAGCTGGTAAGGAGGATGTACTTGCATGGAAATGCACGACAAGCCTGCAGAGAGAGGTGCAAGCACATCTCCGCAATGGAGGAATCTTCAGGACCATGGGTGGATTTATCCCCAATCGAGCTCGCTTGAGATAGGCAGGTTCATCAGGCTAGATGCTGCCGGTTTCTCACCAGGCAGCATCCTTTTGTTCGGGTAGCACAACAGCCAAAACCTCTGTGCATATTGTCAACATGGTTCGAAAACGAGACTAGTGGCCAAGGAGCCACTCAACACGAAGGCGGGCCCTTGGCCGGGACCCATCAGGGCCCTCCTCTCTAGCTTTCCTCCTGGATCTGGGTGCAGAAGGCGTCCAGACGATCCTTGAAAGAAGCATAGGAAGCCTCAGAAGGCTGCACAAAACAGGCAGTGCCCTTGATGGTACTCTTTGGTAGGAGGCCTCTCATTGTGGAAAGGCACTTCTCGCAAGGCCCTCCACTACTGTTTGCTATCAGATAGATGTTCTTGTCTTCAATTGCATAGGCACTGAGAAATGATCGGACTGGCGAACTAATGTTTCCGGCCCACACAGGGCTGGCTATGATGAGGGTATCATAGAGAGTGAGGTCGATGTCCTTGTTTGCGAGAGGGGGCTTCTCCTTGAAGGCAGCGCTTTTTCCCGCCCAGAAGTACTTGAGGAACCTGTTGCGCGAGAATTCTTTCAACGGAAGCAACCGTATGCTTTCACATGACAGTTGCTCGCCAATCTTCTGTGCGATGAAATGGGTATGACTTTCCAATGAGTAATATATCAAAACCGTTCGCTCCATAGGGAAACTCCTTATCAAACCGGATCCATCCACAATAGCACCAATCAGGGACAAGTGCATTATAGTAGCCTTGCGGTGGGATTCTCTGTGCAAGCCCTAAACAAAGGAGAACAGGCCGTCACACTGCAAGAATATCAAGGAGCAGAAATCCATGAATACTCTCCTACAGTACATAGGATTTCTGATCAAAAACATAGCAAGAATAATATTGCGAATTATACTTGCTATATCTGCGCTCTATTGGTATAGTTGTTTTGCTTATAGTACAAAATAAATAGTATCACGGTGGTAAGAATTATTTTTACGCCAAATAGAAATAATGCTTGCCAGACCTAGATAATCGATGTACAGTAAAGTTGCTTTCAGTACAGCCACATTGTTGGTAAGAATTATTTTTACTCCAAATAGAAATAATGCTTGCCAGACCTAGATTATCGATGTACAGTAAAGTAGCTTTTGGTACAGCTACATTGTTGGTAAGAACTATTTTTACTCCAAATAGAAATAATCCTTGCTAACCCTAGATCGACTAGGAACTACTAGGGCCCTATCAGTACAATACTGATTTTCTACTAACATTAA
>NZ_JAVSNJ010000022.1:0-34398 GCF_032144095.1 Sphaerochaeta sp. PS | reverse complement strand
TTGTCCAGACAACACCATTTTTTTCCTCTTTTCCGCATTGACAGTATTACTGTGGTACACTGGCTTGAAAGAGGATCTAATGGGTAGTGTGATAATCGTCTTGTCCTGTGTCTTTGTGGGAGCCTTTCTGCAGGCTAACATAGGGTTTGGGTTTCCTATCGTAGCAATGATACTCTTTCCCCGATTCTTTCCCTTCTCGACAGCAGTAACCTTGACACAACTCATCGCAATGGCAAGCACTGGGTACCTGACGGCCAAGTATTGGAACAAGATCCAGTGGAAGGCCCTGTTTCCCTTGCTTTTTGCCTCATTGGCCGTAGCTGCTTTTGTAACTCTGTTCAGCCTGAAGGTAGAGCAGGGAAAGCTTGTCATCGTGCTGGGAATCTCCCTTGTCCTGATCGCCCTCTATTTCAGCATATTCTCCCAATCCATCCATATTCAGGCAAAGGCATGCAATGGGCTTTTGATGGGCACCCTTGCGGGGTTTGGCAATGGTCTCTTTGGTATTGGAGGCCCACCAGTGGCCCTCTATCTGCTTCCCGCCTTGCCGGGAAAGCTGGAGTACCTTGCAACCATCCAGGCGTATTTCTTCTTTTGCAACTTGGAAAGCATTGTCATCAGGACGCTCAACGGGGCTCTGGTAGTGGAGCAGCTCTACCTTATCCCCCTAGGATGGGTAGTCATTGGACTGGGCACGTTCTTTGGCCTAAAGCTCTTTGACAAGATTCCTTCCCATATCCTGAAGAGAATCGTCTACCTGTTCGTTGGATTATCCGGCCTTTGGATCGTGGTTGAGGCCTTGCTGCAATAGGGCCTTCTATTCCCCAGAGAACCTGAGCAGGGGAGTGCCAACTAGCGAGGCAACGATGGAGTGCAGGGCTGCTAGGGGCAGGAACGGAAGGATGGAAAAAGTGAGCAGCAACTCATACCCCAGGCTGCTTCTTGTATCCTTGGAATGATCACTGATCCTCCGTTGCAGCAGGCCCAGCACCACACCCCAGATGTTTCCTACCATGATGATCCTTGCCGATCCGAGAATTCCCTTGGCGGCACAATCCCCATACTCCAGCACTATTTCATCCCAAGCCTTTCTGGTAGGTCTTCCTTTTGTTTCTGCATAGTGTTGGCTGAACATGATGGCCTTGAGCTGATCATCAGGTACCTGCTCAAGTTCACCTGAGAGCAACTGCTTGATGTCCTGGGAAGCCATGCCCATCTCCAATGCCATTCGGGTATGGGCGTACGAGCAGAGGGGACATACATTGACCTGGGTTACTGCCAGCATGATCCTTTCCATGAACAGCCTGTCTATCAGGCCTTTTTTTTTGGCTTTCCGAACATGGCGTATGGACCGGAACAGCACAACCAAAGCCTGGTATGCCTCACCGATAGAGTAGAGCCGACTTTCTTGTTTTTGCATGGTTGCCTCACCATCATAGTGCCCCATTGTCCCCAACCTTGCAAGCAAAACAGTAAGGCTAGGGGCCACAGAGGGAATGTTGGGGGATTCGATGTAGTAATTCATCCGTAAATAAAAAAACCTCTTTATAATGTGAATTAGAAACAGTGAAAAGCATTAAATAGAATATTAATATGATAAAAAACGGAATAATTTACATTTTAATATGTAACAATTTTGATTTAAGTAAAAAATTTTGGAGAATTGGAAAAAACTTTCTAAAAGCTATTAAATAGTTCAAAAAATATCGATATATTAGAGGCTATAAGAGTGAGCCAGGCTCCATTTCCTGTTTGGCCCATCTCAATTCCCATTAGGGTAATCACGAGGAGACAGACATGAGCGTTATGAGTTTTTCGATTCCAAGAACAATCTACTATGGAGAAGGTGCACTAGAGAAGCTTGCCTTGTTGAAAGGGAAAAAGGCAGCCTTGGTCACTGGTGGCAGTTCCATGAAGAAGTTTGGTTTTCTTGACCAGGCTGAGGCCTTGCTGAAGAAGGCTGGCATCTCATCCATCCTCATTGATGGTGTTGAACCCAACCCATCGGTTGAAACCGTCTTGCGTGGCGCAAAACAGATGCAGGAGTTTGGACCTGATTGGATCGTGGCTATCGGTGGCGGTTCGGCCCTCGATGCAGCAAAGGTCATGTGGTGTTTCTACGAGCACCCTGAGCTGAGTTTTGAGGATATCATTGAACCAGGTTCCATGCCTTCCTTGCGGAACAAGGCCCGTTTCATAGCCATTCCCTCAACCAGTGGTACCGCCTCTGAAATTACTGCTTTCTCTGTCATCACCGATACCCAATCACACATAAAGTACCCGATCGTTGCCGCTGACATGGTTCCGGATATTGCAATCCTCGACCCAAGCCTGCCCATGACCATGCCTAAGCACATCACGGCAAACACCGGCATGGATGTCATGGCCCACGCAGTAGAGGCAGTCGCCTCCATTGCAGCAACTTCCTTCACCGACCCCTATGCCATCGAGGCCATCAAGCTGGTCCTGGAGAACCTTCCTACTGCATATAAGGAACCCAAAAACCTTGTTGCAAGAGAGAAGATGCACGAGGCCTCAGCCCTTGCCGGCATGGCTTTCACCAACGCCTCCCTTGGCCTTGTCCACTCCATGGCACATAAGATTGGTGGAGAGTTTGGCGTCACCCACGGCCTTTCAAATGCAATCTTGCTTCCCTATATCATCGCCTACAACCGAAGGAGCTCCTCCAAGTACGCCTATGCGGAGAAGATGCTCGGTATCAAGAACATCTCCGAGGAGATCCAGCGTCTGAACAGGTCGATGGACATCCCCCTTACCTTCAAGGATTGCACCGAAGTGGATTTCTCCGAAGACAAGTTCCTCGCTGTATTGGACAGGATGAGCCAGCACGCCTTCGAGGATCCCTGTACCCTTACCAATCCAGGAACACCCACTGTAGCAGACATCAGGATGATCTTTGAGGCTGCCTACTACGGCAAGGCCATACAGTAAAAACTGTAGCATCTGAGTATAATGGGGGCCGAAGGCACAAGTGCTTTCGGCCCTGTTCTGTTTTTCCCTTCCAGAAGGATTTTTTTGTCTACCGATGCTATGGGGTGGGGCATACCGGTGTAGGGAAGGCGAAAAAAAGGACTCATTTCTCTGAATATATTGACAGGGATCTATCTGTGTTGGTAATATACATAGATAGAAATCAATATGAGAGGTGTCCATGGACATTGACCAGTATGTACAGATTTGTAAGGCCCTTGGCGATCGTAACCGCCTGGAGATAGTCACCCTGCTTACAGGGGGGGAGCAGTGTGCCTGCGAACTGCTCAAACGCTTTTCCATAACACAGCCTACGCTCTCCCACCACATGAAAACCCTGACCGAAGCCAGGCTTGTGGAGGTACGCAAGGATGGAAAATGGTCCTATTACTCCATTAACTGCCCGACCCTCCAGCAGTTCAAGGAGTTTGTGCATACCCTCTCCTGCACGAAGGATAAGGGGGTTTGCGTATGTCTGTAGTCTGGGATTTCTTTCAGAACCAGATGCTGTCGATGCATTGGCTGAATGCCCTCATGGGCTCCTTGCTGACTTCCCTGGGGATGGACACCGAAGCAAGGGTTGGGGCGAGCCTCCAGTTCTTCCTTTATGACACCATCAAGATATTTGCCTTGCTCTCGTTCCTTATTTTCATCATTTCCTATATCCAGAGCTACTTTCCTCCCCAACGGACCAAGAAGATCCTCGGTAGGTATACTGGCATCAAGGCAAATATCCTTTCGGCCCTGCTTGGGACCGTCACTCCCTTCTGCTCGTGTTCGTCCATCCCGCTGTTCATCGGCTTTACCAGTGCAGGGCTTCCCCTGGGGGTCTCCTTCTCGTTCCTCATCTCCTCCCCCCTGGTTGACCTAGGGTCCTTGGTTCTGCTTACAAGCATCTTTGGGGGGAAGATCGCCGTTGCCTATGTGTTGGTGGGGTTGGTCCTTGCTGTCCTTGGGGGAAGCCTCATCGAGAGGATGCATCTGGAAGGTCAGGTGGAACCCTTCATCCTCAGCATCAAGCCTGTTGATGGAGAGGATGAGCATCTGACGCGGCAGGATAGGATAGCCTATGCCTGGAGCCAGGTTCAGTTTACCGTGAAGAAAGTATTCTGGTATGTCATTGCAGGTGTCGGTATAGGAGCTGCCATCCACAACTGGATCCCCTCGTCTGCAATACTGTTTGTCCTGGGCAAGCATAACCCCTTCTCGGTGTTGCTGGCGACTGTTGTCGGTATCCCCATGTATGCGGATATCTTCGGCACCATCCCCATAGCAGAGGCCCTCTGGGCGAAAGGGGTGGGGGTAGGGACGATCCTCTCCTTCATGATGGGGGTAACGGCACTCTCCCTTCCGTCTCTGGTGATGCTGCGCAAGGCGGTGAAGCCTAAGCTGCTTGGCGTGTTCTTTTTGATAGTTGTGGTAGGGATCGTACTCATTGGGTACCTGTTCAATGCATTTGGGTATCTGTTTGTCTGAGAAATGGAGGAGAAAGCACTATGGCACTGTTTGGATTGGGTAAGAAACAAAAAAAGGGTGAAGAAGTTCAGGGCAAGGAGAGTCCGTCTGCGGTAAAAGTGCTGGGATCTGGCTGTGCAAGCTGCAACCAGCTTGAGGCAAATACGAAACAGGCTTTGGCAGAACTCTCCATGGATGGCTCCATCGAGCATGTGACTGATTTCGTCAAGATAGCCGGCTACGGTGTGATGACTACCCCAGCCCTTGTGGTAGATGAAGTTGTCGTTTCATCTGGAAAGGTTCTCTCAAAGGATGAGGTTGTGGTCTTGCTCAAGAAGGCAAGGGGACTGGCATGAAGGGGCCCAGGCCAAAGGTTGCCTTCATCTGTGTGCACAACTCCTGCAGAAGCCAGATAGCAGAGGCCTTGGGAAAGCTCCATCACAAGGATGTCTTTGCCTCCTACTCTGCAGGCACCAGCCTGAAAAAAGCTATCAACGGCGATGCGGTCAGGCTTGTGCGGGAACTCTATTGCCTCGATATGGAAGAGAGCCAGTATCCAAAGCTCATTGGGGCCCTGCCACCGGTTGACATCGTGGTGACGATGGGTTGCGCCGTCGATTGTCCAACTTTGGCATGCAGCCATCGGGAGGACTGGGGGCTAGATGATCCTACAGGCCAGGATGATGCACACTTTCTGGCAGTCATACGAACCATCGAGGAGAAACTGGAAGATTTGGCACTCCGTATCGTGAACGGCAGGCTCCTGTAAAGATTACCCCTAGTGGACATTCTTCGCAAATAATTGTATTACATAGGGGTAGGGACTTTCGTCCCTACCCTTGCCTGTCTTTATCATAATCTTTCAGGAGTTCCCTCATGCCATCAATCGCTAAGGTCCTTCGTGTCAAGAAGGACGATGCTCCCTTGATGTATACCGTATATTTCGCCTTCTTCACCAGCGGTCTCATGAGCACCCTCATAGGTGCCATCCTTCCCTTCATGAAGGCTGAGTACAACATGAGTTATGTACTCAGTGGGGCCATCATCTCAGCCCATCAGATCGGAAATTTCTGTGCACTGCTAATCTCGGGTTTCCTTCCCTACCTGATAGGCAGAAAGAAGAGCACCATCACCCTCTCATTAGGGATGGTCCTGGGGTTCTTGCTCATGACACTGACTGCAAACCCCCTGTTTCTTCTGCTTGCCTTCCTCCTTACCGGTGTAGGGCGGGGGACCACAAGCAATATTTGCAATGTGGTGATGAGTGAGGTAGCTGAGAACAAGACTGCGTCGCTGAATCTTTTGCATGCATCGTTTGCCGTCGGTGCTTTCCTTGCACCATTTTTGGCGATCCTGTCCACTGCCGTCTTTGGGGTCTACTGGAGGATCAGCGCATGGACAGTAGTGGTCCTGGAAGTGCTTGTCCTGTTTTTCTTTGCCCGATCATCCCTGTCGGGAAAGAGCATGGAGAAGAAGAAGGATGCCGGTACCGGTTTCATGAAGAGCAAGAGCTTCTGGCTCAATACCTCGATCCTGTTCTTCTATCTCTGTAGCGAGGCATCCATCATCGGTTGGCTGGTTACCTATTTCACTGATTCCGGTATCCTCAGCCCCTCCCTTGCCCAGACGACCAGTTCAGCCCTCTGGGTCTTCATCCTCATCGGAAGACTCTTGTGTGCCTCCATCTCGACCAAGATGAACAGGAACCTGCTTCTGGTGTTGCTTGGATTCTTCCAGGTGGTATTCTTCCTGCTGATGATCAGCGCAACGAACTATATCCTCATCTATGCCAGCATCTTTGGCTTTGGTCTTGCCATGAGCGGGACCTACCCAACGGTACTCTCTACCATGAATCCCAAATTCAATGCATCTACTGTTGCAATGGGTACTTGCATTGCAACCGCAACCCTTGGGGCCATCATCATGCCGATCGTGGTGGGTGCTGTGGCACAGGGTTCTGGAATAGTAGGGGGGCTTGCCACGATAAGCTTCGCTTTGGTCTGCATGTTTACCCTGATTCTCATCAAATTTTTTGTTGGAAAGAAAAGGCTGAAGAATGTCCAGACCTATTAAATACAATTGGGGTTTTATGATACACTGTTGTCTAAGGAATTATTGATGATTAAACAAAATAAGCATATTAGGAACATAGCCATCATCGCTCACGTCGACCATGGCAAGACTACCTTGGTAGATGCCTTGTTCAAGCAGAGCGGATTGGTTTCCCGAGACAACCAAGACCGAATTATGGATAGCGGTACCATCGAAAGAGAACGTGGAATTACCATCAGCGCCAAAAACTGTGCCATCAACTGGAAAGGGGTAAAAATCAACATCATCGACACCCCTGGACACGCTGACTTTGGTGGTGAGGTCGAGCGAGGTCTCTCCATGGTCGATGGCGTTGTCTTGCTTGTCGATGCTGCAGAAGGACCACTTCCCCAGACCCGATTTGTCCTGGAAAAAGCCCTGAAGCTGAATCGTACACCGATTATCCTCATCAATAAGGTTGACCGCCAGGATGCCCGGAGCGAAGAGGTTCTCAATGAGGTCTATGACCTGCTGCTTGAACTGAGCAACGATGAAAAGATGCTTGAAGTGCCGGTATTCTACGCCATTGGAAAGAATGGGCAGTGTGGCATGAATCCCCAAAACCTGGATGCCAACCTGCACCAGCTCATGGACTGCCTCATCGACTACATACCAGCCCCTACCTATGATGACGAGGAACCTTTCCAGATGTTGGTAAGCGATCTCTCATACAGCGATTTCCTTGGTCGTCTTGCCATCGGCAAGATCATAAACGGAAGGGCGAGCATGTATGATTCCCTGGTCTGTGTCAAGGAAGGTGGAGTACTGCGCAGCCTGAGGGTTACCAAGCTCCAGGCGTATGATGGCCCGACTTTCCATGATGCTACCGATGTTGCAAGTGGGGATATCATAGTCCTCGCTGGGGTAGAGGATGTCTCCATTGGTGATACGATCTGTAACAACTCCCACCCCAAGGCCCTGCCTAGGATCAGCATCGACGAACCGACTGTTGCAATGTACTTTTCCAAGAACATCAGCCCGCTTTCCGGCAAGGAAGGTTCGGTCATTGCCTCAGCAAAGATTTGGGAGAGGCTGCAGAAGGAGTCCCTTCGCAACGTCTCCATTAGGGTTGAGAAGAACCCTGATGATAGCTTTACCGTAAAGGGAAGGGGCGAGTTCCAGATGGCAATCATCGTGGAACAGATGCGCCGTGAGGGGTTTGAACTCTGTGTCGGCCGTCCACGCACCATCTTCAAGGTTGACGAACAAGGCAGGAAGACCGAGCCCATCGAATACCTCTCTGTAGACTGCCCTGAAGAGTACAGCGGCCAGGTCATGGACAAGCTTGCCAGGCGAAAGGCCCTGATGAGTGACATTACCTACACAGGGACCGGACGGGTCAAGATGAAGTTTGAGATTCCTGCACGTGGTCTCATCGGCTACCATGATGAGTTTCTGACCGATACCCGAGGGTTGGGGATCATGAACACCTTCATGAAAGGCTACGAGCCTTACAAGGGTGATTTCCCGGATCGCTTCAGCGGATCTCTCATCAGCGACCGTGCAGGTGTGGCTGTTGCCTATGCCCTGTGGCAGCTGGAGGATAGGGGCAGACTCTTCATTCTTCCTGGGGACCCTGTCTATGAAGGTCAGATCGTTGGGGAAAGGAATAGGGACCTTGACCTTACCCTCAATCCAACCAGGACCAAGAAGATGTCAAACATGAGGGCTTCAGGTCATGATGAGGCTATAATTCTTGTTCCGATCTCCAAGCTCTCCCTGGAGCAGGCCATCCAGTTCATCAAGGATGATGAGCTGGTGGAGGTCACTCCGCTCTCAGTAAGGATGTGCAAGAAGATCCACGATACCCAGATGAGGAAAGTGTTTGAGAATAGAGGTGAGATTCCTCACTATCTGCTCAAATAGCCCTTAGGGGATCCTCAACGCGTGCTGTTTGGGAAGACTACACAAGAAAAAGCCTGAAGTCAGTGTGACCTCAGGCTTTTTCGTTACTGGTGGGCTGGAAATACCGATCAGTCGCTAAGGGTGAGGACGACAGGGGCATGGTCGCTTCCCAGGATCTCTGCATCGATTGAGCTTTCCTCGATCCTATCCTTGAGATGGTCGCTCAGTAGCCAGTAATCGATACGCCACCCTGCGTTGTTTGCCCTTGCGTTGAAACGGTAGGACCACCAGGAATAGGTTTCGGTCCGCTGTGGATACAGGTGCCTGAAGGAGTCCGTGAAGCCAGCCTCAAGCAGACGGGAGAAGCTCTCCCGCTCCTCTATGGAGTAGCCGGCGTTCTTCTCGTTTGCCTTGGGGTTCTTCAGGTCTATGCTCTTGTGGGCTACGTTGAGGTCCCCACAGATCAGTACACCCTTGATCTCGTTGAGCTCTGATACATAGGCCCTGAAGGCTTCATCCCAGTCCAACCTGACAGATAGGCGTGCAAGCCCATCCTGGCTGTTGGGGGTGTAGCAACACACGACAAAGAAATCCTCAAACTCAGCGGTGACCACCCTGCCTTCACTGTCGAGAGGATGGCCAATGCCTGTCTCGACTGAGAGGGGTTTTACTTTGGTGAAGAGTGCAGTACCTGAGTAGCCCTTCTTTTCGGCAAAGCTCCAGTAGGTGTGGTAGGCAGGAATATCCAGATCTATCTGGTCCTGCTGCAGCTTTGTTTCCTGCAGACAGAAGATATCTGCATTGCTTTGGTCCAGATACTCCTCAAAGCCCTTTTTCTGACAGGCACGTAAGCCGTTGACATTCCAACTGATAAGTTTCATTGCACCTCCTACATAAGAACGATGTTCTGTCTCTTTGCTGCATCCAGCACTTCCTGTGGCCATACAGATGCCTGGACCTCCCCGATGTGGGCCTTGTGGAGCAATACCATGCACAGGCGGCTCTGCCCGATACCTCCACCAATGGTCTGCGGGAGCTCTCCCTTGAGAAGCCTCTGGTGCCAGTAAAGTTCAGCGCGCTCCGGGCAGTTGCGAATCTCCAGCTGCCTGAGCAAGGTTTCAATATCGACTCGGATACCCATGGACGAGAGCTCGATGGAGTCCTGCCGGATGGAATCCCATACAATGATGTCCCCGTTGAGGCCAGTATGCTCTTCGTCGCTGGCAGTGGACCAGTCATCATAGTCAGGTGCTCTTCCTCCCTGGCTGATGCCATCGGCGAGAGGGGACCCTATCCCGATAAGGAAGATTGCACCATACTTTTCGGCAAGGGCATGCTCCCTCTGTTGGGGTGTCAGCTCAGGGTAGAGCTTTTGCGCATCCTCGGAATAGATGAAGGTAATATGGTCAGGCAAGGTCGGTGTGCAGTGAGGGAACATCTCGCTGACCAGGAATTCTGTCCGTTTCAGGGCTGAATAGATTTTCTTGACGATCCTCTTGAGGAATTCCACATTCCTGTCATGGTTTCCGATGACCAGTTCCCAGTCCCACTGGTCGACATAGAGGGAGTGGATCGCATCGATATCGTCGTCGGGCCTGATTGCATTCATGTCGGTATAGAGGCCGGAGTTGACCTTGAATCCCATATTGGCCAATGCGAGCCTTTTCCACTTGGCAAGTGACTGGACGATCTCCATCTCCATATTGTCCAGATTCCCTATCGCAAAGCGGACAGGACGCTCGATCCCATTGAGGTCGTCATTGATACCTGAACCTCGGGGGACAAAGAGGGGGCTGGTTACCCGGCTAAGCTTAAGTCCGGCAGAGAGTTCTCGTTCAAAGGTATCCTTGATGTACTTGATCGCCCGTTCGGTCTGAATCTGGCTCATGGTAGGCTTGTACTCTGGTGGGAAAAATGGGCTCATATGGTGGTTATACTCCTTGGTTCCTTAGAGAATATCCTATTTTTGAAATGTGTAAAAGCACTAGAAGTATCCGAAGGGCTTATGCTATGATTTCCCTATGGAAAATACGATTCGTCTTTGTATGTTTGATATGGGTGGGGTTGTTGCAAAACATACAGATTCCACCATGGAACGGCAGCTTCTCGAGGATTTTGGAATCGTGGGTCATTATTCCTTCTCTTCAGTCGACCCCACGCTTCCATCCCTCCTGGCTGAACACAGCAAGGCACGAATCGACGAGCAGGAAGTATGGGAGCAATTCTCCCTGAGGACAGGCATCGCGATACCTCCCCATACGGGGTCACTGTGGGGCAAGTATTTCAGGCCTGAGCTGGACCCCTATGTAGTAGCCATCATTGAAGAGTTGAAAAGTGCAGGCTACCGTGTGGTATGTGCTACAAATACCGAGGAGGCTCACTATCTGTATCACCGCAAGGCTGGCCAGTATGATCTGTTCGATGAGGTATATGCCTCTCTGACCCTGAAGGAAGCCAAACCAGATAGGGCATTCTTTGAGAAGATACTCTCCTTTGAGGGCGTACAGCCGTCGGAGGTTCTCTTTGTTGATGATTATCCGGAAAACTGCGAGGCCGCTTCCGATCTCGGGATCAATTCCTATCTCTTTGCCGATCCTGTAGATTTGCGTTGGCACTTAATTGCTATGGAATTGCTGTAAAAATAGTATTAAACTTATATCAAATTTACCTGTTTTGCTAGATAAGCAATAGTATGTTATAGTAAATTTGTTCACTGAAACAACTTTGTTCAAATTTTTACATATGGTTGAGTGACTGCCATGTGCATGGTATTATGACCCACCTGGTAAGGATAGTGATGCTCTCTGTAGCTTGCTGTAGATGTTTCGGGGATATAATATAAGGATTGGAAGTAATGCGACAGATACATTTTGAAGATGATTTCTTGTGGGGGTGTGCAACAGCGAGCTATCAGGTGGAGGGTGCCGTAGATGCTGATGGACGTAAGCAAAGTATCTGGGATACCTTCTCCAAGGTCCCTGGTGCGGTGATGAACGGTGACGATGGCACCATTGCTTCTGACCAGTACCACCGGTATGTAGAGGATGTTAAGCTCATGGCTGACCTGAATTTTCAGGCCTACCGGTTTTCCCTCGCTTGGCCAAGGATCATGCCTGATGGCACCGGTGAAGTTAACATGGCTGGGGTTGACTACTATATCCGGTTGAGCAAAGAGCTGAAAAAACAGGGCCTGGAGGTTGTCGCCACACTCTACCATTGGGACCTTCCACAGGTATTGCAGGATAGGGGAGGCTGGACAAACCGGCAGACAGCGTATGATTTCCAGAACTATGCAGAGGCATGCTTCAACCATCTGGGACCCTATGTTGACCGTTGGATCACGCTAAACGAGCCCTTCTGTGCAGCCTATCTTGGATATCTGACAGGAGAGCATGCTCCTGGTATCAAGGATGCTAAGCAAGCAAACAGGGCTGTCCACCATCTCAATCTTGCCCATGGGCTTGCATTGCAGTCCTACAGGAAAACAGGCCTTGCCGCTCCGATCGGGACAACCCTCAACCCGATAGCACCAAGACCGGCCTCTAGGAAGCCGGAGGACATCCTTGCAAGCGAATATGCAAGAGCCTTCAATACTGACGTATTCCTCCTGCCCTTGTTCAACCAGGGATACCCGAAGCTCGTTACTGAGGGTATGGGTATTTCCTATCCGATTGAAGATGGGGATATGGCCATTATCGGAGAAAAGATAGACTTCTTGGGTATAAACTACTATCAGGAAGGCGCTGTAGTATATGATGAGACCAAACAGGGAAAGAACCGGGACGTTCCTGTTTGGCAGCCTGTCACCAACCAAGGCTGGCCTGTAACCCCATTCGGGTTGTTGAGGATCCTCCATTACATACAAGGCTTTGACCCAAACCTTCCTTTGTACATCACCGAGAATGGTTGTGCTTCTGATGATGAAGTGGTCGATGCAAGAGTCCATGACCTGTTCAGATGTGACTACATACTCAAACATTTGGCTATCTGCAAACAGGCAATAGATGAGGGCATACATCTCAAGGGATACTTTATCTGGTCATTTATGGACAATTTTGAATGGGCCTGGGGCTATAGCCGCCGTTTTGGTATCGTTTATGTCGACTATGAAACACAACAACGGATCCCCAAGGACAGTGCCTACATGCTTCGGGATGTAATTGCAGGATATTGCGAGACCCTATAGGCAAGAAAGCTACTTGACAAAGCAATACGATATGCCATGTCTTACAATCATTATGCTATGATTAAGACATGGCATTATTATTATAACTATATAAAAATAGTACAATAATTGTATTTATTTAATAGGCAGAAAAGGTATGTCACTAATATCCAATACATATATAGAAAGAAACTATATAATTAAAATATAAAAACAGTATAACAATAATAGTTATTTAACATATAGAAAAGGAATGTCACTAATATCCCATACATATATAGTAGTAAATTATATAATTAAAATATAAAAATTATAGTAATATACCTAAAGACTGATATCATAAACAGTTTTAAGATTAGTATAATTATATTAAAACAATAAAAAATTTCATACATTTACTTTACCTACGTGTATATACTATCAAAATAGCTTAAAACAATATATATACAATATTAATATAGTAATAATTAAATATAAAACCTATAGCAATAATTGCAAGTATATTGTAACTATTGATGCATGCACAATTGACATCCCTATCTTGTCATGGCAATCCTTTGACCGTTTCCAACCACTTCACCTTTGTAAGCTGAACTCATAGTTCTGAGGATACCAAGTGGACAATACATTAACGCTGCATGCAAATTCTTTCCATTACTTGTCAGGTACCAATTATGCAGCGATCACATGAGCAAATATAGGAAAGGGGATTCTTCACCTCTCGATCAGGATAGGACTCTAGCCTCTCTGTAGCCTGGAGAACCAGCGAAGCACAATGATGGCAAAAAACGAGATGTAAAAACTCTCAGACAGATAGCTGTTCCGATACCCTCTATCTGATTGGAGAGGAATAACCCAAGCTTCCTACACTGACATACCAATATCTTGGAATAACGGAAGTGGTGTTTTGCGAAAAAGTTTTGTCAGTGTAGGTATAGCTAGGTTCGGTCAAAGCCAAAGGGAGGGAGATGAAGCTATATACATAGTAAAAGTAATTCAAGTTATATTGGAAAGTAATTTTATTGATAAGTTACGATATAAAAATATACCTACAATAGTATTAAATTCGTATAGATACAAAATTAAATTATACAATAAAACTATATAATACTATAAAAAATATGTGAAACAATAGCATACCAATAAGTATCTATATCTGAATGATAGCATAACATAGTTTACCTGTACTATTTTTTACCCTAAAGAGGCTTGTATTCCTTCGCTACAGTTTTTACCCAGTAGTAAGGAACAATTTCAAATTTTTAGCGTGAACATACTTGGGTTCCTTACATCTTGAAAAAAACTGGTTCCAAATACACCATTGGATGTATCCAAGAATCCACAATTCCAACATGACTCTCATTGGGTACTGATTCAGTATCAATTAAAGAAGCATCAACAAACGGTGCAAAAAGATATTCTCCCTTGAACTAGAGATGATCAGGCACCTTAGCTTGATCTTTTTGCAAGTACCATGAGGGTCCAGGAAGCTTTGCCGTATGGCTGTGTATCATTGATAGCCAAGTGTTTGAGTACGAAAAAAACGTCTTCCATCTTAGTAAAATTGGAATATTCTATTACAGAGTAAAATTCAAATACAAATATGTTTCCTCTGAACAATTACTCAGTAAACTACGTTAGTTTATGGTAATTCGCCATAGAATATACCTAAAAACACCATCAGATATAAATTAAATTACTACTAAACTTATATAGAAGTACTAAATAAACTATGGTATTTGCTATCACTACACCTATATACCTATTTATGAGTAATTATACTTGTGCTATGAAATACTACGGTATATACTGACGTTAAAGGCAAAAATGGCAAAAACGATATCTTTCCATCTGCAAAAAGGTGGAGTAGGCAAAACAACTATCTCCGGAACCCTTGCTTGTCAATCAGCACTGGATGGGTATGTAACCCTTCTTATTGATGTTGATCCACAAGGGAATGCTTCTTCATGGTTTTTGCAGGATGCCCCGTCTTTTGAGCTTGCCGATGTTATTCAGGGTAAGTGTTATAGTTCTGATGCAATAGTGGCTGTTCCTCATATCCCGAATCTCTTCATGTTGCCGACGTTTGGCATTGGTGGTTCCCTGAAAACCTATTCTGAGACAAAACTGGCAGAAGAGCCCTTTGTTTTGCAGGATCTCATTAAGGAACTCTCTAAATCGTATGAACGTATCATTTTGGATCTCTCTCCAGGGCTAGGCCGTCTGGAACGGGCTGCTCTCATTTCCAGTGATGAAATTATCTCTCCAATGACACCTGAGGTATTTAGCCTTGATGGGCTGGAAATTTTCATTGAAGAACTTGCTAAGTTGAAGAAGAATCTTCGTTCCAATGTTGAGCATTCAAGGATTATCATAAATTCCTTTGACAATAGAATCAAACAACACCGAGATATTTATCTTGCTGCCTGTGAAGGCAAATTTACCGTATATAAGATACCTGTTGATCCTCTTTTCAGAAAAGCACAAGAAGCTGGTTCGGCACCTCAACTATTTAAGAATAGAGGTAAGGGGTTAAAACAGTCTACCCTTGATTCTTTGCATACATTAAACTCGGAGATTTGGAGATAGAAATGGCTTTAAAACGTAATCCAGAAACAGAAAATGAAGTAGTTGCTGAGAGCAGTATTAGCGGACAGAAGGCAAAACAGCTTTTTGCAAATGAGGTACGCAAACCCAAAAAAGAGAAAAAAATCCTGACTACCTTTTCCATTGAGCCATCCTTCAAAAGGGAACTCGAGGAACTGTTTGCAAGCATGGGTTTGGGGTGGGCTGCAGGAATACGTTTTTCCCTTAAGGAATTTTCCAAGAAACATGGGCAAGAATAAGGTTTTGTTTTTTCAGCTTAAGTTCAATTTTTTGGGCAAGCAACAGCTAGGGCTGATTTGGTTATAACCGTTAAATACATCATTTAATGTATATAAAAATACCATCATATATAAGCTATAATACTATCAAAAAAGATAATTACTGTATTTAAATTATATAAAAAATATATTGAAAATATGCTTTTTATACATTTAATATGTGTAAAAATTATATTACATTAATAGTAATATATGTCTACCATACTACAAATACTATACTGATCATGCTAGTGTTGGGCCTTGGGATGTACCAGGGGTGTATTCATATTCTAACATAAACGCAGAAACATCCTTCATAAGAGACATAAGTAGTAAAACCCAAATATAGTAAAAATATATTTAAACTATATAAAAATTATATGGGTTTGAAATAAAAACAATTTTAGAACTATTATTAACACTATGGTAATAGTTGTATTAATAAGTACAATTACCTCTATTCAATGTTGGAACAATGCAATACCCATAGAGGTAACCTTGCACTGAAGTGTGGATTCCTGACAAAGTCTCTTGTAGCATTTCTATGCTGGTATTCTTGTTTCGTTTACCAAGGCTCTGTTGTATACTCATATCCAGGAGTTATGCATGGACTTAGCATGGTGGCAGAATTGTATCGTCTATCAGATATACCCAAGAAGCTTTCAGGATAGCAATGATGATGGTGTTGGAGATCTCAAGGGCCTTGTCAGGCGCCTGGACTACATCAAGGCCCTTGGTGTACATGCCATCTGGCTCAGCCCGATATTCGCCTCACCTATGGCTGACTTTGGATATGATGTTTCGGATTATCGTGCTATAGATCCCATTTTTGGGAGTCTGGAGGATGCCCGAGCACTCATTTCCTCAGCCCATGAACTCTCCCTCAAGGTTATTTTTGATCTTGTGCTCAACCATACCTCAAACAGCCATCCATGGTTTTTGGACAGCAGGAAATCCAGAACCTCTGAGAAGGCTGACTATTATATTTGGAAAGACTCAATCCCTAACAATTGGAAGGGCGCTTTTGGTGGGAAGGGATGGACCTACGACAAAGAGCGAGGCCAGTACTACTTCCACTCCTTTCTTCCCGAACAACCTGACCTGAACTGGAGAAACCCTGCAACGGTAGATGCCATTTTCGGTGAAGTGAGCTTCTGGCTTAAGGAGGGGGTGGATGGATTCCGCCTTGATGTGATCAATTCCATAATCAAGGATGATTCCTTCAGGGATAACCCAAGGATTTTTGGCAGCCGCCCAAGGCCCTATGATATGCAACGCCATATTTTTGACAGGAACCGCCCAGAGACCCATGGAAAGCTGAGCTTGTTGCGCCGTCTTGTCGATACCTATCCTGACAGGATGCTGGTTGGTGAAATCATGGTCGAGAACCCAGGAGAACCTGAGTTGGCCGCATCCTATCTAGGTTCCCGGAGTGAAGAGCTAAACCTCACTTTTGATTTTTCCCTCATTAACACAACCTTTTCGGCACAGAAATGGCAACGCTCTGCAAAACGGTGGTATGAGGCTGTGGGAAAACACCGAACACCTACATGGGTTCTCAATAACCACGATGTGAACCGTTCTATTACCCGTTTTGGAGGCAATGAAAAGAAAGCCAGGCTGGCGACTCTCTTTCTCCTTACCCAAAGAGGGACCGTATTCCTCTATTATGGTGAGGAGCTGGGACTTCCCGACTCCTCTATCTATAGGAAGGATCTTCGCGATCCCCTTGGCAAGCGGTACTGGCCCTTCTATAGGGGACGGGACCCTCAGCGTGGCCCGATGGTATGGACGGTAGGGGAGACCCACGGTTTTTCCGAGGTCGAGCCTTGGTTGCCTTTCTCCAAGGGGGCCAATCGCTATGCTGTGGAGAACCAGGAAATGGAGGGTGACTCCATGCTCACTTTCTACAAGAGCCTGATCCAGTTTCGAAACACTGAACCTGTGTTGCTGAGCGGCATTTGCGAATTCCATCCATCAGATAATCCGAATCTGATGGTATATACCCGTACTTCTGAAGAGGGGAAATTGCTTGTGGTACTCAACTTCTCAGCTAAGGAACAGGCAGTCTCCCTGATGGAGTTCGGAGTGCATGCCAATACTGCCCAGCCAGTGTTCACTACCTCCTCTGAGAGTGTCCAGCAGAAGTTTTCCTTGGGAAACCTGGTTCTTTCAGGGCATGAAGGGGTTCTCTTTAGGCTTTGATCTATATGATACCGATTACGGATTAGTATATATGTTTTATATCTTGAAATTTGAACAATAGTAGTGGTTTTGACAAAAACGAATAGGATTTATCCAAAACCATCTTCTCTCTCTCTGCACCTCTTGGTATACTCAGCCAAAACGGAGGCCTTATGCTGGACTATGGTCGCGGCATACGTCAAGTCATCCACCAAAATCCAACGTGGAAGAGGCTTCTATGGCTAGAAGAAGTGGTGTCTCTGACTATATTGTCAAGGTTCTTGGAGGAATGGCCCAAGGCTTGTTCGCCTCCCTCATCATCGGGCTCATCATCAAGCAGATTGGTTTGTATGCCCATATTCCCACAATTGAACAGATTGGCATGGTAGCCCAGTTTCTCAGCGGCCCTGCAATTGGCATTGGGGTTGCATTGGCGATAGGTGCTCCTCCCTTGGGTATACTCTGCAGTGCTGTTACAGGGGCTATCGGAGCGGGGACCTTTGTTCTTGGGGATGGCGGGGCCTTGCTGAAAGTCGTTGTCGGAGAGCCGGTCGGGGCTTTGGTAGCTGCATGGATCGGCTCAGAGGTGGCAAGGAGAGTAGCAGGGAAAACAGGGGTGGACATAATGGTTGTCCCTTTGGCAACCATTATGGCTGGATCCCTGGCTGGGATGTTCCTCTCCCCTGCAATTGCCTTCTTCATGCAGTACCTCGGTTCCTTCATCAATGCCTTGACCCTTCTTTATCCCCTTCCGATGGGTATATTGGTCTCCACCAGTGTCGGGATGATACTCACCCTTCCCATCAGCAGCGCAGCAATCTGCATCGGATTGGGGCTCAACGGGTTGGCTGCAGGGGCCGCCGCTGTGGGATGTTGCTGCCAGATGGTTGGCTTTGCCGTGATCTCCTACCGGGAGAACAAGGTTTCAGGCCTACTCAGCCAGGGGCTGGGAACCAGCATGCTGCAGATAGCCAACATATGGAAAAATCCTCGGATCTGGATTCCCCCTACTGTTGCCTCAGCGATTCTCGGGCCTATAAGCACCATGGTATTCCATATGGAAAACACCAGCAGTGGGGCTGGAATGGGCAGCAGCGGCCTGGTCGGACAGTTCGGCGCAATTGCTGCAATGGGCATTAGTTCGTTGCCGGTTGTCCTGGTGATGCATTTTATTCTCCCTGCCTGCATTGCTCTCCTTATCAGTGAATGGATGCGAAAGATGGGTTGGATAGCTGATGGAGACCTTGCTTTGACCAGATGAAAAAAGGAGGATTGACCTGGTCAATCCTCCTCACTTCTCTGCTTATTGCCATCCACCGAACGGGTTTTGCTACAACCTGAACAAAAGGTCGTCGTAGCTTGGGAACGGCCACATCTTCTTGTCGGTATGGGTTTCCATCACATCGACATGGCTTCTGAGCAACAACATCTGTACGACAACCTCATCACGATAGAGCTCGGCCTGCTTGAGTACCTCCTCCTTGTAGGAGAGTGCCTTTGCTACGCTTACATGCAGGGTTTCTGTCGCTGCTATGGCCTTGTTGAGGGTGGTGGAGAGGGTGGTGGCTATCTGCCTTTGCTCATCCGTTGCAAGACCCAGGGCCTCTTGCTTTGTGATGCTGTCGCTGAGCTTGCCCAAATAGCGGACAACAGCGGGAATTACATATTTCCTGCACATCTCAACCATGATTGCGGCTTCAATGTTCACCTGCTTGCTGTAGGTCTGCAATGAGATCTCGACACGGGATTCTACTTCACTCTTTGAAAGGACCTTCTGGTTTGCAAACAGCTGCAGGTTCTTCTCGCTCATCATCTGGGGAAGGGCGCTGACCGTGTCGCAAAAGTTGGGGAGGCCACGTCTCCTGGCTTCCTCTACCCATGAATCGTCATATCCATTTCCATTGAAAATGATGCGTTTGTGCTTTTCATAGAACTCCTTGATGATGCAGTGGCTCTCAAGGTCCTTGTCCTTTGCATTCTCCAGCCGGTCGGCAACCTCTTCCAATACCTGTGCCATCGCTGTATTGAGATAGACGTTGGCTGTGGAGACCGATTGTGATGACCCGACCATGCGGTACTCGAACTTGTTTCCTGTAAAGGCTATGGGGCTGGTCCTATTCCTGTCTGTCAGGTCCTTGGGAAGCTGCGGAAGCATCGAAACACCCAGCTTGACAAACTGCCTGTCCTTTTTGGAGCAATGCTTGGCCTCGGCTAGGTCATCGAGGATGGAACTCAGCTGTTCGCCCAGGTAGAGGCTTATGATGGCTGGAGGGGCCTCTGAGGAGCCAAGACGATGGTCATTGCCTGCAGTTGCCGCCCCGCATCTGATGAGAGGGGCATATTCATCGACAGCCTTGATGAAGGAGGTGAGGAACAACAAGAACTGCACGTTGTCCTCAAGGTTCGAGCCTGTCGAAAGCAGATTGGTACCGTCATCGGTTGCCAACGACCAGTTGTCATGCTTGCCAGAACCGTTGACCCCCAGGAAAGGTTTCTCATGCAACAAGGCTACCATGCCATGGCGCAGGGCAACACTCTGCAGGACATCCATAAGCAGCTGGTTGTGGTCTGCCGCAAGGTTTGCCGCATCATAGACCACTGCGATCTCAAACTGGTTGGGAGCGGCTTCCTTGTGCTGTGTCTTGCTGCTGATACCCAGCTTCCATAGCTCATAGTTGAGCTCCCGCATGAAGATGGTGACCCTGTCGCTGATGGTTCCATAGTAGTGGTCGTTGAGTTCCTGCCCTTTGGCTGCAAGGTTGCCCATCACCGAGCGGCCGCTTAGGCGAAGGTCAGGCCTCTGGTCGTAGAACTTCTTGTCCACAAGAAAGTACTCTTGTTCAGGTCCCACATTGATGATGACCCTTTTTGCGGTAGTGTTGCCCAAGGCACGCAATACCCGTAGTGTCTGTTTTTCAAGTGCCTGGTTTGCACGCAAGAGAGGAACCTTCTGGTCAAGGGCCTCCCCGTTGTAGGAGAAGAAGGCAGTCGGGATGTACAGGGTCTTGACGCCTGAGACATCCTTGAGGAAGGCAGGGGAGGAGGTGTCCCAGGCAGTGTAGCCCCGGGCCTCAAAGGTGGCCCTCAGGCCTCCGTTGGGAAAGGATGAGGCATCGCCTTCGCCCTTGATGAGCTCTTTTCCCGAAAACTCGAGCAGGACCTTGCCTCCCTTTGTGGGGGTAATGAATGAGTCATGTTTTTCTGCAGTCAGGCCGGTGAGGGGCTGGAACCAATGGCAAAAATGGGTGGCTCCCTTAGTGAGGGCCCACTGTTTCATGGCGCTGGCAACATAGTCAGCCAGGTCGGAGGTAAGCTCGCGTTGACCACGCTGGACCTCTTTGAGTTCCCTGATTGTAGGGTCGCTGAGGTATTTTCCCATTTCTGTTTCTGTGAAGCAATTGCTCCCATAGAAATCCGTTACCGGGGTTTTTGCGTAGTCGATGTCAAACATGTAGATTTCCTCCAAGACATTTACTTGACAATACACACTTTTCCCTACCTTGTGCAAGAAGCGTGAATGTTCTTGGGAAAAATTGTCCTATACTGTATCAGAAGCGGTGATGGTAACGGTTATGGTGTCGCTATAGCCCCCTGAGACAGCTTTATCAGCGATAGCCGGATCTATCCCTGTGACCTTGATGGTCTTCTTGTTCTGTTGGCCAGTTGGGTTGATCACCAGGCCATCCCAGGGGATATCCACTCCTGGAGTCACTGTGTCTGTTCCGAAAAGAAAGGTATAGGGTATGGCATAGACGGTGGGGAAATTGGTAAGGCGAAGACGGAACTGGCTGTTCAATACACTGGAGCTATCAAATTTGATGAAGACCTTGTAGGTCTTGTTTGGTTTGCCGTTGGTAATCGCAACCGAAGCAGTTGCCACCGTTGGTGGTTGGTTCCCTCCTGTATAGGCTTTGGACAGGATTATGTTCGGTGTTTTGATAAGGGAAAGGGCAAATGAAGGGCGCACAGGTGGATGGGCTGCATCAACGTAGGGCAGGGATCCTTCCAGCAGTATTTCGTGACCTGCTGGTCCCAAAATCGGGATAGGATTCGTCTGGGGGCTATTGCCTTGTCCATAGATTTCAACATAAGTTTGTTCGGAATCGATGTTTTTTCCAGGAGGGGATACTGCCAAGCTGAAAGACCCGACGGTTCCTGTTGCGAGGGAATAGCTTTCTCCCGGTATGAAGGTTGCACTGTTTTCATATGCAACTAAATATATCTTGGTTTCAAAGCTTGTGACATTGGTAAGCTGGGTTTGTGTTGTCAACTGACGGATCTGACGGTCTATTCTTGCAATGTATGTGCTCGTGCCGGGGGAAAGTACCGTTGTTATGGTATCCAGATAGAATCCGCCCGTTCCATTCTGCTGGTATCCCCCATAGTTCCTCAAGCCCGTGAACGTGAATTCCCAGGTTGAGCCTGAGCTTATGAGGGATGGTTCCTTCAGGGAAATGGGAGAATTGGGTATGGTTACGGTCAGTGTTCCCAGCAATGCAATAAACTTGTCAGATGCATAGGCCCCGGACCCTTTTTTGAACTCGAGATACCCCGCTGGTGTGTACGTAGCAGTAAAGTTTGTTGCCGCACCTAGGGGTAAGAGGATTAATGAGATAAGGACCATATTGACAAGAATTCTTGGGATTCTATTTTTCATTGTCCAATGGTACAGGTATGTAGTGGCATCGTCAAGTTTATGACAGGCAAGTTCTTCCATTCCCTCACAATACTGCTTATCCGGATCAAACAATGCCGTGCAACAACATTGTCATGGGAATGCTTTAGATTGTATCAAGCGGGGTAACCGAAACCACGATGGTATCCTTGAATAGGCCTGATGGGGCAGCCAATGCAGTGGTAGGGCTAATGCCGGTAATGAGGATATCCTGGAGATTGGGTCCGTTGACCAGAGGAGACCAGGTGATGGGATCTCCTGGAACAACTGTCTGGTTGAGGAACTTCAGCTGGTAGGGAATTGCATACCCAGAAGGATATCCATCAGGGTGAAGTGCAAACGAAGAGGAATTGTCCAAATTGGTGAATTGTACATCCACACCATATACTTTTGATGAGAGGGCATTGGTGAGGGAAAGCTCAGTCCTTGCTATCAGGGCCGTTGCAAAGCCATACCCGCTGGAGAGGGTGAATGGCTGTTGATCGATGATGGAGAGAGCGTAGATTACCTGATTGACTGGATGGTCCTCGTCCTCATAGGGAAGGGAAGGGGTGCCTACAGGGACAAATTCCGGAGGATTGGTAGGGGGGGCTCCTCCTGGAGGGATGGTCTGCCCATTTACCGGTACATAGATATTGGGGACATAGTTGTAGTATATGCCATGGTCAGTAGCAGCAACGGCCACCGTAAATGCGCCAATGGTACCGCTGCTCTTGGTGTAGAGGCCTCCTGGCTGATAGATACTTGCATTGGCATCGCTGTAGAAATAGAACTTTACCACGAAGACAGAGACCCCGAGGTTATTTTGGCTGGTGGTCAGTGGGGCTATCCCTCCTGACCCGTTCAGCCTTTTCCAGCTGGTATTCCCGAACTCGGTGGTTACTGCGGCAAGGTAGAAATTGGTGCTCAGCTGGTCCCAATGCGGCAAGCCTGTCTGCCAGTCATCATAATAGGTAACCGGACCCGTGAACTGGAAGGTATTGTCTATTTGCAGATTGACCAGGCTAGGCTGGTAGAGTGGCTCTCCTGCAGTAGCGGTTATGGTAAGGGTGCCAAGCAGGCTCACCAGTTTTGTCGGGGAAAAGGGGGGGGTGCCCAAGCCAAAAGCCAAGTAGGGTGCTGGCACATAGGTAGCTTCTATAGCAGCCGAAAGGCTTGGGGCAATGAGAAGGAGGATCAGGAGAAAGTAGACAACCTTTCTTATACTCATGCATTAGTATAGCAAGCAATATGGGCATAGGGCTAGAGAGTGGACCCCAACTCACACCATATTGCTATCTTTAAGGGGAATTACATTATGTCTTCAGTTGCTGTTTTGCAGCCAACCTCTCACGCAGGAGCCTGAGCTTGTCGGTGATCTCCGTTGCCTCGAGCTTCCTGGAGGGGTCCTCCTCATCAAAGAGTTCCTTGGGCATCTCCTCAAGGAAGCGTGACGGGAGGGAGGTGACCAGGTCGAAGCCACGCTTGCGTTTTTCGCAGGAGGAAATGACCAGCACCCGCCTTGCCCTGGTTATCGCCACATAGAAGAGCCTTCGCTCCTCATCGATGTTGGCAGGATCTTCCTCTATGGCACGGGCATGGGGTATGTACTGGTCCTCGACACCGGCAAGGAACACCGTATCGAACTCCAACCCCTTTGATGCGTGGATGGTCATCAGGGCAATCTTTCCGCTGCCGTCCTCATCGACATTCTCCTTGCCGCTGATGCTGAGGCGGTTGATGAAGTCAAAGAGCGAGGCGTTGTGGTTTTCGCTCTTCCTCTCCCATCGGGCGAGCATGTCGCACAGCATGTCGATGCCCTTCATCTTGAAGTTGACCAACCCTTCGTTCTCTGGATGCTCGTTCTCCAGAAGCTGCTTGTACCCTATCTCCTTGACAAGGGAGCGGAGGATCTGGGCACGGTTGGTCCTGGTGGAAAAGAGCTGCTCGTGGTACTCCTCTATGAGGTCGACAAACCGTTTGAGGGCCTTCTGCATCCCCTCACGTATCTGGCCGTCTGTGGCTATCGCCATAAGGGAGAGTGCACTGAAAAGGGAGAACTGATGGTCGTCGGCGACCTTGCGCATCTTCTCCAGCGTAGTTCGCCCGATGCCCCTTCTGGGGGTGTTTATGATGCGTAACAGGTTGATGTCATCATCCTGGTTTGCCAACACCTTCAGATAGCTGACTATGTCCCTGATCTCCTTCCTGTCGAAGAAACTCTGGCCTCCGGTTACCTGGGAGGGGATACCCTGTTCGGTGAACCGCGTCTCCAGGTTGGCGATGAGGCTGTTGGTCCGTACCAGTACCCCGAAATCGGAGAAGGGACGGTCCTCCTGCTTGTGGCTCTGCATGATGCGGTCGGCAATGACCGTAGCCTCGTCATCATCGTTGGCCGGGTGGATGAGGTTGATGGAGCTGCCTTTTCCGCTCTCGGTCCAGAGGCTTTTCTCCTTGCGTGTCTGGTTGTGGACTATCAGCTTGTTGGCAGCCTCCAGGATGTTTCCGGAAGAGCGGTAGTTGCGTTCCAGCTTGATCTCAAGCCTCTCGGGGAAGTCCTTCTCAAACATCACCAGGTTCTCGTAGTTAGCCCCTCTCCAGCTATAGATGCTCTGGTCGTCATCGCCGACGACACAGAGGTTCCTGCTCTCCACGGCGAGCATCTCCACCATCCTGTACTGTGCCAGGGAAGTGTCCTGGAACTCATCGACGAGGATGTGGGTGTAGCGGCTACGCAGGGCAGAGAGGATTTCCGGCTTCTTGTCATAGAGGTCCAAGGGCTTCATGATGAGGTCGTCAAAGTCAACGGCATTGTACGCCTTGAGATGTTTCTCATACTCGCTGTAGAGGTTGCGTATCTTGTCCGAGGCCCCTGGTGCAAAGACCTTGCGCTTTGTCTTGATGTCCGAGAAGAGGGCAGAGAGTTCATAGAGGTCGAAGCTCTCCACCAGATAGTCGAGGTTGAGGATGACCTCCTTCAGCAGGGCCATCCTGTCGTTAGTGTCATAGACGGTGAAGTTGTTCTTGAACCCGAGGTGTTGTATGTACTGCTTGAGCACCCCCATCCCGAAGGAGTGGAAGGTGGTGGTGGTCAGCTTCTTCAGCTTGAGGTTGGTCAGCTCCCTGATACGCTCGCCCATCTCCTTGGCAGCCTTGTTGGTGAAGGTGAGGGCAAGGATATTTGATTCGTCGATACCGCTTGCAAGCATGTTGGCGATGCGGTAGGTGAGCATACGGGTTTTTCCGCTTCCAGCCCCTGCTATTACCAGCAGTGGCCCGTCAAGCGTTGAAGCAGCAAGACACTGCTCCTTGTTGAGTTCTTTTTCTAGATTGAAATGCATGGTACCTCAGATTCGTTTGATGAATACGGAGTCAATGCCGACCCCTAACGCTACGAGTGAGGTAACGATGAGGCCGGAGACGACGACTCCGCCGAATACTGCCATCATGGTCTTTCGCTTGTCAAGGCCTAAAATCCAGGAACCCAGTGTCCCTGTCCATGCACCGGTTATGGGAAGGGGGACTGCAACAAAGAGCAGGATGCCCCAATAGCCATACTTGCTGACCTTTGGGTAGACCCGCTTCTGGGCCTTTGCGACAAAGCGGTCAAAGAAGGATGCATACCAGAGCCAGCGAGCATGGAGAAGCTTGTGCGCCGTTGCCAAAAAAGTATAGGCGATGGGGGCAACAAGGGCGTTTGCCAGGATACACAGCGGGGCGGCCACCAAGAGCGAGACCCCATTGAAGAATGCATAGGGGATGCCACCCCTAAGCTCGCTGATGGGTAGCAAGGAGAGCAGTATGCTGAAAAAAAGTGTGGAGATTTCCATGGGGTTTCCTTATGCCTCGCGTTGTTCTTCGATCTCAATGGCATGGGCTGGGCAGACCTCATGACAACAGTAGCAGCGGACGCACACCTTCTCGTTGATGATGATGCGCTTGCCCTCAAGGTGCAGAGCCTGTACCGGGCAGATCTCAATGCACCTGCGGCATTGGATGCAGGGGTCGACGAGGAATACCGGTGGCTTGCGATCCTTCTTGACTTTCCGACGGATATATCGGCTGAGAAAGAACGGTGCGATGAGGGAGTGGAAGAAACTGGTCTGTTTCTGTTGCTGGATCCGTTGGAAATCCTCCACGATGAGGTCGTTTGCATCGAGCAGGGGGTAGGATGAGGGCTTTGAGCCCGCTTCCCGTCTCAAACCCTCTGCGATGATGGGGATGGTAAGAGGGTCGTAGCCCATCACCACAGCCTGGGCGTAGTCGAGAGCGAGGGCATCTGTCGAAGCGAGGATCAGCCCCATGTGCCTGGGCTTGCCATTGGCAGGACCTGGGCCCTCCATCCCGATGATGCCATCCATGAGGGAGAAAGAGGGTTTTGCAAGCTTGAGTATGCCGACGATGAGGGTGGCAAAGAGCTCCCGGGTAGGAAAAAGCACATGACAGGGACTCTTGTGCAGCCCGGGGACAAGGCCGAACAGGTTCTTCACAGCCCCGGTGGTATACATGAGCTGGTGGGTCTTGAGCTTGGGCAGGCTGAAGAGGAGATCGACCTCATCCAGTATGGAGGCGAGCGGGAGGCTCTTGCCACGGGTGTAGGGAATGGTCCTGGTGGTGGGATTCTGGGTGAAGTCTACCCACCTGACACCCTCTTCCTTGCAGACCCTGTCCAGGCCACAGCTGCGGGGGACGAATGCAAGCCCCTGCAGCCCTGGTGAGTCGCCTACCAGTATCTCCTTGGCCCCCTGCTTCTTCAGCAGGTGGATTACAGCACGGACTACCGAAGTGTTGGTGGTGATGCACCTCTCCTCCTTGGCATCGGATAGCACATTGGGCTTGAGAAGGACCCGCTTGTCCAGGACAGAGGGCATATTTGCAGCCAGACAGGCCTGCTCGACGGCAAGGTCGACCTTGGCCTGTTCATAATTTTCACACGCAACTATTGCAACACTACTCATGAAATTCTCCTGATGAGGCAGGTATAGAGAGGTCCCTTCCCCTGGGCCGTATCGGGCAGGTAGAGGGAGCCGTGGGTTCTTTCTTCAGCTTCCGAACCACCGAGGCCGGTCACCTCAAAACGGCCGGAACGCTTGGAGAACAGTTTCTCGATGACCCCTTCATTCTCTGCAGGCTCGATCGAGCAGGTACTGTAGAGGATATGCCCTCCCACCTTTACGGCTTCCAAGGCTGCAGCAAGCATGGCAAACTGCTGGATCGCCAGATGCTTGGGCCGTGAAGGTGTCCACTCCTTGAGGGCTTTGGGATCGTTGAGGACATGCCTCTCGCTGGAGCAGGGGGCATCGAGGAGGATACGGTCGTAGCAGCCATGCTCATGCAGGCCCCACTTGGTGGCATCGTGGGCGGTAACCTCCACCGATTCAAGCCACTGGCTGGGAAGATGGTTTGCCAGCACCAGCTTCAGGCGCCCCCGCCTGGTTGCAGAGCGGTCGTTTGCAACCAGATGGCCGCTCCCTGCAAGCCTTGAGGCCAACACCAGGGTCTTTCCCCCTGGGGCTGCACACATGTCCAGCACGGCATCGCCCTGCTGGACATCAAGAAGGCGAGCGGCAACTATCGAAGCCTCGTCCAGGTAGTAGGTTGCCATGAGTCCCTCGTTGAACGCAACAGGATGGCGTTCCTCCAGAAGGGAGGCGCGAAGAGCTGGCCAGCGATCCTTGAATATGTCCTGGTAGTGGAGCTCGAAGAGGGCATCGCCCTCCAGACTCCTCTGTTTTTTTCCCATGGAGTGACTGTAGCGGATTTTCTCCCTCTTGTGAACCTTTTTGGCATATGCTAAGCTCAGCCATGGCATATCTAACCGCATTCCTAGAAGGAATCATCAGTTTCATCAGTCCCTGCATCCTCCCGATCCTTCCATTGTACTTTTCCTATCTTGCAGGAGGAGTTGCAGATGAAGGCAAGAAAGGTGTGTTGCTGAAGAACAGCTTCGCATTTGTCTTGGGCTTTACCATCCTATTCGTCGCACTCGGGGCTGCCTCTTCCACAGTCGGACAATTCTTGAGTTCCCACCTGGATATCCTCAACAGGGTAGGAGGGGTCCTTGTGATCCTCTTCGCCTTGAACAATCTCGGTCTGGTTCTCGTCAAGGCTGTTAACTCCAACCACAAGTTCCAGCTCAAGAGCATGGCCAACATGAATGTCCCCAAGTCTATTCTCTTTGGTTTTGTCTTTGCCCTGGGGTGGACCCCTTGCGTGGGCCCTCTGCTTGGGTCGGCCTTGATGATGGCAGCCAACGCTGAACTGGTCTACAAGGGGATGCTGACGCTTCTCTTCTATGCCTTGGGGTTGGCCATTCCCTTCTTGTTCTCTGCCATCCTGCTTGAACAGCTGGAAGGGGTCTTTGCTGCTATCAAGAAGCATGCAAACGTAATTTCGATCATAAGTGGCCTGTTTTTGCTGGCCTTCGGTATTGCACTGGTGCTTGGGTTCAACCCGGCAGCCTTATTTCTTTAGGAGTGATAGTAGATGAAAAAAAATACCCGTACCTTGTTGATAACCCTCATATCGTTTGTTGTTGTACTGGCAATTGCAGCAGTAGCCTACAACGGCCTCAGGCAGAATGCCCCCTCTGTCTCCTTTACCCCAACGCTTGCCGCCCAAGCACCAAAGGTCGAGCCTGAAAAAACTGCACCTGCAACACCGCAGGTTCCTGCTTTAGCTGCCGACGTAGAGGCTGAGCCAGCTTTGCCACCAACCGATGCCCAGGCGGACCAAAACCAGAGTGCAGAAGAGGATGGAGAGTCGATCATGCCCAATATCCCCCTTACCCGTCTCGACGGTACAGTTACCTCCTTTGATGCTGTCAGGGAGGGAAAACCTGTCATCATCAACTACTTTGCCTCATGGTGCCCTCCCTGCAAGCAGGAACTGCCCCATTTCCAGAAAGCCTTTGATGAGTATGGGCAAGAGATCAGCTTCATCTTCCTCGATGCCCTTGATGGACAGCGTGAGACGCTGAAGACTGTCAACGCATTTATCCGCGACTTCCCCTTCACCGGGCCGGTCTATTACGATGACGGTATGTTTGCGGCCCTCTTTCAGACAAACAGCCTACCCACTACTGTCTTTATCGACAGCAAGGGTAGGGTGGTGAAAGGGTATTTGGGATTTGTCCCTGAAGAGGTGCTCTATGCGGATATCAAGCAGTTGCTCGACTAGACCAGCTTGAGCATGTAGCCAATGAAGAAGAGTGCGCTTCCCCCAATGCAGAATAGATGCCAGATGGCGTGGTAGTGGGGGATGCGTTTGTTTGCATAGAAGATGACCCCAACTGTGTAGGTTACCCCTGCTGCGATGATCCAGGTGATGACGCCCTCTGGAATATAGGGGACGATGTCCTTCCAGAAGAAGACCACAAGCCAGCCCATGGCAATGTAGAGACCGACATGGAAGGCTCCCATCTTTCCCCAGAAGAGCAAGGTGAGGATGATCCCCACCACAGCAATGCCCCATACCAGGGCCAGGATCTGATAGGCCTTTGAAGTTCCCACATACATGAGCATCGGGGTGTAGGTGCCTGCTATCAGGAAATAGATGTTGCTGTGGTCAAGGACGCGGCAGAATCGTTTGCCGTTGCCATGGGGGAGCGAATGGTAGAGCGTTGATGCCCCGTAGAGCAGTATCATGGTAAGGCCCCATATGACCATCCCGATCTTCATCGAAAAGGTCGGCAGTGAGGGCAACCTGAAGAGGATAATCCCAAATGCCATGACAGCAAGGAGAACTCCCACCAGATGGGTGGCTGCATTTGCCCTTTCTGCCTTGGGATCGTCATAGTTGTGTAGGGTGATGTGTTTTTCAAGCCAGCTCAATTCGGATTTCTGTCGCATTCTTTGATAGCTCCTTGGGAAAAACCATACATCCAAACCCTCCCCAACGACAAGCGGTTGGAGAGAATAAAACAAACTAGTCAGAATTTACTATCAAAATATGTACCATTGGGATTTAACAGATGCTGATAGACACCTTATTCCTAGAGTATATGGTCCAAAAATAGTTTGGTACGTTCACTTTTTGGGGCTGTAAACATCTCTTGAGGTGTCCCGATCTCTACAATCTCCCCATCATCCATGAAGACAACCTTATCGGCTGCAGCCTTGGCAAAGCCCATCTCATGGGTGACCAGCAGCATGGTCATGCCGCTTTTTGCGAGGTTGAGCATCACATCAAGGACCTCCTTGATCATCTCAGGGTCCAGGGCACTGGTCGGCTCGTCAAAGAGCATCACCTTCGGCTCCATCGCAAGGGCACGGGCTATGGCGACCCTCTGCTGCTGTCCGCCTGAAAGCTGGGCTGGATGGACATCAGCCTTCTCTTCAAGACCAACCAGCTTCAGGAGCTTCATGCCGCTCTCATGGGCCTGGGCCTTGGATATCTTCTTGACCTTCATCGGGGCAAGGGTGATGTTCTCCATGACAGAGAGGTGGGGGAAGAGGTTGAAGGACTGGAAAACCATGCCCACCTCCTCCCGAATCTTCCTCAGGTCCACCTTGGGGTCGGTTACATCGTCCTCATCGATGAAGATATGTCCACCGGTGGGGATCTCCAGTTTGTTGACAGACCTGAGCAGGGTGCTCTTCCCGCTGCCGGAGGGCCCGATGATGACCACCACCTCTCCGTTCTCGACGGTGAGGGAGGCATTCTTGACAGCTTTGACCACATCCTTGTCGGTCTGGTATTCCTTGGTAAGGTTTTCGATTCGTACTCTAGCCATTCTTGTGCAACCTTTCCTCGAGCATTCCGACGAGGCGTGAAAGTAGGAGTGTGATGATCAGGTAGACCAAGGCGACGATAAGCATGGTCTCAAGGGAGAGGAAGGTCCGTGAGATGTACTCCCTTCCCTTTCTTAGGATGTCGCTCAAGGCAATGGCAGAGACCAGCGAGGAGTCCTTGAGCATCGAGATGAACTCGTTGCCGACAGCAGGCAGGATCACCTTCACCGTCTGCGGCAGGATGACATACCTGAAGGCCTGGCTTCTGCTCAACCCTACGGCTATGGCTGCTTCCATCTGGCCTCGGGGAATTGCCTGGATACCCGCCCTGACAATCTCACCCATGTATGCGCCAAAACAGATGGAGAGGGCAACGACTGCGGCTACCATCCCCTGGATCCTGAAGAAACGGCCCATTGCATAGTAGATGAATATCAACTGGACCAGGAGGGGAATGCCACGGATCAGCTCTACATAGACACCACTGACCATGTTGACCCAGCGTCGTTTGCTTACCGATCCCAAACCGGTGAGCGTCCCTATGACGATGGCACCCATGATGGCAAGGATGGTTGCCTGGAAGGTAACCGGGGTTCCTTGTATGACCACCATGAAGATATCCCGGTAGGGGTGGGGCAGGAAGATGACCAGGAAGGCAAGGAGGGCCAGTGCACTGAAAAAGGTTATTCTCCAGGAGTTGAGCACATGTCCATCACCTTTGCGCGGTATGAGCACTCCATCGGTCATCTGGATGATGGAGTGTTTCTTCTTATGGTCGGTAGGGTCGACCGAAACCATTTTTTGTTTTGCTGTTGTCATGTGAAGTTCATCAAACGTATTGGATTCGTGTTCCATGGGTACTCACTGGGTATAGGATTATGATACAGGTAGTACTACATATTTATGCATGTATGTCAATAGTAGTGAATAAATATTCACTATATCTAGCCATAATCTCCCTCATTTCTCAAAAGGGTTGCAAAACAGAAAAGCCGCCCGAAGGCGGCTTTATCATGGTTGTTCTACCCGTTTACAGGATATTCCACTTCTTTTGCAGTTCCACCATCTTCCCCGATGCCACGATTTTTGCAAGCCCGTCATTGACTAGGGTCTGCAGGGCCGTATTGCTCTTGAGCATCGCGATGGCAATCGGTTCCGGATCCCCAAGGTCGCTGGCTGAGCCACTGACCTGCAGCTTGCTTGCATAGTTGGGGTTGGAAAGGACAAAGTCACTGGCGATGACAGAGTCGGTGACCACAGCATCGAGATTCCCATTGAGCATATCCTCAATGGCAAACCCGATCTCATCATAGGCCATGATGGCTGTCTTCATGCCAGGGTTGGCTACAAGGTAGGCATCAAGGAAGATGTGTCCGGTCGTTCCGAGCTGTACTCCAACCTTCTTGCCTTTCAGCGTAGCGGTGGAGGTGAGCCCTTTTGTAGCAAGAGGGGAGATGATGGCTTGGGTGATGGTCATGATGGGGGTGGAGAAGCCCATGGTCTTCTTCCTTTCCTCGGTTACGGAGACCCCAGATGCAACTGCATCATACGCCCCATTGGAGAGACCTGCGAAAATCCCGTCCCAGGCGACGTTCTGGATGGTGATCTTTACGTTCTGTACCTTTGCGATCTCATTTACCAGGTCGATCTCAAAGCCGACGATGTTTCCTTTCTCATCCACGAACTCCAAAGGAGGCCAGGCACAGTTGGCGGCAAATACGTAGGTAGGGAGGGTTGAGCTCTCCTTGCTACCTGCAGAAAATAGGGGGATCATGGATACTACAAGTATGACAAGGACAATTAGTTTTTTCATGGTTTCATCTCCTTAAGATATACGAGATGATGCATAGTTATGCAATAAAAGTCAACCAATATAGAATAAATATACAATGAAAAGCAATAAATATCTTTTTGTTGCATAAAAAAGGGAACCGAAGTTCCCTATTTTGCAATCCCTTATTGAAAAGCAGCTCCTCAAGGGGGTATGCCTTGCATGAAGAGCAGGTCACCATGGCCCTAATCGAAGGGAACAAATTCAACCCAGATGTTTTCCGAATAGGTCCCAGCCAAGGCTATCTCAGCCTTCTCTGGCTTGATACCGGTGATGTAGATATCCTGGTAGGAGTCGGGAATGGCAAGGTCGGTCCCACCCCACTCATAGAGATCTCCTTTTGTAATTTCCTGACCAAGAAACACAAGCTTGAAAGGGATTGTGCCCTCGTCCTCAATACCATCAAGGCGAAGGTTGAAGCCATCGTCTACCCTGTTATTGGAAAACGATATGAACCCTCCATAGGTCCATGCGGTTCTGTGTTTTGCACATTCAGATGGGCTGATGCAATCTTGACAGGATTGTTGTTCTCAAAGGCCTGCTCAAGGGAAAAGGGGAAATTTCCGTCGATGAATAGGGTGTAGTCTGCCCCTATGGGATCCCCGTAGGGCACTACCTCAGGTATTTCGGTGGAACCGCCTAACAGGATGGGTTGTGGGTTGGAGGGTGGATTTCCATTGGCAGGGATGGTCTGTCCGTTTACCGGTACGTATACATATTTCCACTCATTTGGATTGTCTGTCTTTACCTTGACGTTGAAGGTCCCAAGCGTTCCCCCTACCATTTCATATTTCTCCCCAGAGATATAATACGATGAGGGAAAACCACTGCGTAGGTAGATATCAACGACATAGGGACTGGTGGTTATGGTACCGTCATACAGGATGAATTCTGAACTCTCAAACCAGATAGAGAAAGGGGTACGTTTGTTTGTTGCTACCCCCCAGTATTTAAAATACGTTGTTGTATCGCTCCAGTTGACAGTAAGGGGACCCTTGAAAAATAGGTCACCGGTTGTGCCAGAATTTACCAGAATAGGCCGTATTATAGGTTCCCCACCAGTTGTGAAGGTAAGGGTACCGATATGGGCAACAAAATCAGATGCCGTGAATCCCGTTGGGAGGAGAGTAGCAGTGGTAACTTCATTACCCTTCACAAACTTCATCTTACTCGGTTGTACGGGCTCGTATGTTACGGTAATGGATGCATGCAATACCGAAAGCGAGAGGAGAAACACTACTATGAAACCAATAGAAGTTCTTTTCATGGTTTCTTAGTATGGTATATTTTTATCGATTAATCAAAAAAATAGCCAATAGAATCAATTGATAGATATAAAACAGCTCTAATAGAGACTAAAAATAGTTTGATATGGGTATGCCTGGTTTCAGTAATGCATTCTGGAGGGTAGGATTGCAGTCAAATCTGTGTATTTCCATACAAAAGAATTGCTGAGTTTGATTGGTTGCGCACTTTTTGTTTGTAAGGTCCATCGATTCTAGGCGTGCTGCAAAGCCAAGGTCCCTCAATTCTTAGTGTGATACCAACAGGCAAACAAAAAAAGGGAACCGAAGTTCCCTTTTTCC
>NZ_JAVSNJ010000021.1:0-46453 GCF_032144095.1 Sphaerochaeta sp. PS | reverse complement strand
TAAACTATTGGTTAATATTTTTCTTTATAGTTACAATACATAGCAGAAGGGGAATAATTCTCCATTGCAAATTCACGACACTTCAAACTTTGTTTCTCCACCTTGAATAAAAAGTTTTCCACATTTTTCTGTAATGCTTGAATATCTCCATATTCACAAAAAGCGCCATATTCATCTGGAGTTGTTTCTTTTGTGCCTCCTGTGTCAAATCCAACCACAGGAGTTCCACAGGCTAAAGCTTCCAAACAAGTCGTAGGGAAGTTTTCCTTTTTACTGCAGATTAAAAAAACATCTGCTAGGGAGTAATACTGTGCAAGAATATTCTGATCACTTATCCTGCCAATCAAAATCACATTATCCCCGTGCTGAAGTTCCTTGTCGTCAACTCCTACCATCAGAAATTTTATTCTATAGGATTTCATTCTATCCGCTAGCTTTAACACCCAAGCTCCTCCCTTCCTCTCATTCATTAAATCGGGAGCAACTGCTAAAACTATTTTCTCATCATTTATACAATATTCAGTTTTCAAAGCGTTTGTATCCCTTGGGTAAAACACTTGATTAGTATCAATTCCATTGTGTACCACCAAATTGGGGTGTTTTTGAAGGAATGATTGATTAACCCTTTCAAGTAACCATTTTGATGGGGTAACCACTATTAAATTTTCATAATCTTGGAACAATGCTTTCTTTTCTTTATACATCTTCCTTGTATAATCAAAAATCCATGAGGCAGGATACGCATGTAGTTGGGGACACTTAAAGCAAATAGTCTTCCATTTTTCACAATCATTTGCGTAGCCACATTTACCGGTATACATAAACTCACAGTGTAAGGTTAGAACTATCTTAATATTCTTACCTTTCAAATATTCAATAACGGGTTTAATGTTTACAAAATAGGCATGTAACTCATGGATGTGAACTACATCAGGATTAAATTCATCAATGAACTTTAGTAGCCGTTTAGTCGAAAAAAAAGAAAAATATCCTGTCCATCCGGTAATCCGAGTCATCAAAGCATGAAAATAAGTCTCAATATCCAGCCCGAATTTAAATACATTATGCTCAGTTATTTTAGGACCTCTGCCATAACATACAGCAGCTTCATGGCCATCTTGAGTCAAACTCTGATATAAGTCATGAACGATCTTGCCTGTGCTACTATATTTGTAGTTTACATCAATTAATAGTACTTTCATTTGTTTCCTTGTTCCATATTTATACGGGAGCATCTATACATGAGGTTAAAGGACTCTAAGGATTATTTCCTCATTACCTAAAGCTTCTTTTTTCAACCCCAATATACCGGGCAAACCCTAAAGCCATCTTTATCCACCAATAAGAGTTTGGATAATCTCGATATGTTTTATTCTCTCCATCAATGAGGTCCTGGAACTCTTTCTTGGTGATTCCAAGTTTCTTAGCAATAAAAGCCATGTCTTCCTGGGCGAGCTTTTCTGGATATGGGTCTTGTCCTAGCTGTTCAAGTGCTTGGTCTCTGGTTATTTCGCCTGACAAAACATGGTTAGAAAGATAGCACTTTCGTTTATCATATCCAAATTTCTTAATCAGATAATATCCTTCATAAAACCGGGTAAAGATATTTTCGTAATGTTTGTTTGCATAGGGCACCCATCCAAATCGCTCTTGAAGAAAGGCTTGGACTTCATCCTTTTCGTAAGGAACAAAATCAAGGGGAGCTACACGCTTCATCCCTTTGATATATGGATAATAAATTCGGTATTTTAACATTCCACAGAGAGGAAAAGTCTTAAATGGGATTTTCCCAAATTTCTTATGTACTGCCTTCAAGAATTTGAGATCATTGATATATACCCATTCCATAGGTGGCCTAATAGACTCCGAAGCAATATTTGAACCAGTTAAAACATGCTTAATACCATTATTGACTGCATAGTTATAAAGTCCTGAGAATATGGCGTGATCTTGAGGTAAATCTTGGTAAGGCACCTGTGATTTTAACATTGATAATTGAAAGTCTTTCATCTCTTCCCAATCAATGACCTCAGTGAAAACATCCAGTTCAAGAGACTTGACTATCTTTTCAATATTTTCGTCAGCAACAGGAAGGTTCCAACCAGTATCAACAACATAAATAAGAGGACGGAGATTCATGATTTCTTTTGCTACATAACATAGGTAGGAACTATCAACACCCCCACTCATGCCAATTATACAATCGTATTTCTTCCCTTTTCCTTCTTCTCGGATGCGAACTGAGATTTTTTCAAGCTCTTTACCGCCCTCTTCATTGGGGTTCCAGCTAGGGAGAATGTTCTTGTAATAATCAGTACAGAAGTCACAAACACCTTTCTCATCAAAAGTAATTGCGGGGTCAGTAGTGTCCATTACACAGTTTGTACAAATCTGGATTGTCTCGTCTTTCATTTCTTCCCCCACACTGTCTCATTCACAATCTTTGTATAGCTCTGAATCAGCCTAACCACCTTTATCGACACGTTGGTGTCATGGTAGTCATCAGGCATCTCTGTCTTTTCCTTATTGTCCCGCATGGTCACCGCCATTTCAAGGGCCTGTTCAATGTCATTGGTGGTAACACCACCAACGACTACAGTCCCCTTATCCAGGACCTCTGGTCTTTCCGTGCTGGTTCGGATCAGTACACCTGTAAAGTCCAGCATTGCCGACTCTTCACTGAGGGTTCCGCTGTCAGACAGTACACAGTAGGCATTCATCTGCAGCTTGTTATAGTCAAGAAACCCAAAGGGTTTGAGACTCTGCACCAAAGGATGGAACTTGAAGTTTCTCAGGTCGATGAACTTCTTGCTTCTGGGATGGGTACTGTATATGACAGGCATCTGGTACTTCTCTGCTATGTCGTTGATGGCAGTCATCAACGAGATGAAGTGATCCTCATTGTCTATGTTCTCTTCCCTGTGGGCAGAGACCAGGATGTAGTTGTTCTTCTTGAGGTTCAGTGTAGTAAGGACGTCACTTGCTAGGATTTTCTCCATGTGGTCATCCAACACCTCCCTCATGGGGGAACCTGTGACAAAGATGGTCTTGCCATCAAGACCTTCTGACAGCAGGTATCTTCTGGAGTGTTCTGTATAGGGAAGGTTTATGTCACTGATATGGTCCACTATCTTACGGTTTATCATCTCACTGACGTTCCAGTCCCAGCAGCGATTCCCTGCTTCCATATGGAAGATGGGAATCTTCAGTCTCTTGGCGCTGATAGCTGACAGGGCACTGTTGGTGTCACCTAGGATCAGCAGAGCTTCAGGCTTCTCTTTCTGAAGGACTTCATAGCTTTTGGCAATGATGTTGCCCATAGTCTCCCCCAGGTCCTTGCCCACACTCTCAAGATAGTGGTCAGGGGCACGAAGTCCCAGATCTTCAAAGAAAACCTGGTTGAGGGTATAGTCCCAGTTCTGTCCTGTATGGACGAGGATGTGGTCAAAATACTGGTCACATTTCTTTAGGACAGCACTTAGGCGTATTATCTCGGGTCTTGTTCCGAGTATTGTCATTACTTTCATCTTGGCCATAAAATCATCCCCCTAAAAAGTACGGCAGAAACTGGAGATATTGCGGTATATTGTTAAAGGCCCACTTCCCCAATGCAATTCTTTGTTGTTTGGTAAGTTCTTTTTCCATCATTTCTATTCCAGCAGGGGTACATATTCCGTCCTTATCCATATAATCCATTTGAATTAAAAAGCTTCTAGCCTGAGCACTATAATCAAGAGCAATAAATTTTTGTATATATGGGATATTCGTCGTGCGAATATCAAGCCCTGTTTGGATACAGTTATAATACATCAAGAGGAAAGGAATAGACTTTTTCCCTACCGGTTTAATAGATGCATCAGGGATCTGCCATTTCCTTCCAGTCATCCTGCAACCTGGGATTTGCCCATTTCTACAGTATTCTTGTATTTTCCTGACTGGAAGGCCCCATTTCTCAGCAAAAAACTTTGTAGAATAATAGCTCATATTACACCTCCTCAAAATAGGTGTCAGGTTTGTCCTTGTTAAATGGCTCGTTTGCCCACATGAAGGTAACCATATCAGAGGAACCAGTATTTGAGATGTTGTGGGTATAGCCCGGGGGTATATCTACAACCTCAAGATTTTCGGACGAGACAGGGTAGGCAATGATCTCCGAAGTGCCTACTTTCCTGAACCTAATGATCCCTTCGCCACTGACCACCAGAAACTTTTCATTCTTTGTGTGGTGCCAGTGATTGCCTTTGGTAATGCCGGGCTTGGAGATGTTCACTGAAAACTGTCCACGCTCCTCCGTCCGGAGAATTTCCGTGAAAGACCCTCTCTCATTGCTGTTCATTTTTAGAGGATAATTTAATTGGTCTTCTGGGAGATAGCTGAGGTAGGTGCTGTACAGCACCCTCTCGAAGCTGTTTCCCATATTGGGAACAGAGAGGTCAGTTCTACTTTTCTTGAATGTATAGAGAAGTTCGACAATAGTTCCAAGCTTGATGGTATGGACGGTCGGGACCTTGCAGTACCCTCCCTCCTGTACAGTGTCATTATTTAGGGCCTTAATAAAGGAGTTCACCACATCGTCGATGTAGACAAGACTCATCACCACACTGGGGTCATTGACCTGTATGGGAAGGTCGTGGGCTATGTTGTGGCAGAAGGTAGCAACAGCACTGTTGTAGTTGGGCCTGCACCACTTGCCGAAGACATTGGGGAGACGGAATACAAAGACAGGGGAACCTGTCTCCTTCGAATAGGAAAACATCAGGTCTTCCCCTGCCTTCTTGCTCTTGCCATAGGGATTGTCCAGTTCGGCCTGGATGGACGAGGAGATGAGGATGGGACACGTGTTGTTATATCTCTTCAGCGAGTCGAGGAGGAGGCTGGTGAAGCCGTAGTTGCCTTCCATGAACTCCTTAGGGTCCTTGGGTCTATTGACGCCTGCCAGGTGGAATATGAACTCACAGTTTGCACAATAGGTGTCCAGCAAAGAAGGGTCTGTATCAACATCATAGAGATACAGATCATCATAACCCCTGTTCTTGAGTTCATAGATGAGGTTCTTCCCGACAAAGCCGTTTGAGCCGGTTACCAGTATCTTCATACTAGCGGTTCTCCCAAGCTTTGATCTCTTCCTGGATGTACGGCAGGGTAAGCAGCTTCGCCTTGACCTGCTCGACTGTGAGCAGCTCAGTATTGTCCGAGTTAAACTCGGTCAATACGTTTCGCTTGCTGCTTCCATCCTTGAAGTACTTATCATAATTCAAGTCACGGTTATCAGCAGGGACACAGTAGAAGGATCCAAGGTCTCTAGCCACTGCACACTCTTCATTGGTAAGGAGGGTCTCATACATCTTCTCCCCATGGCGGATACCGATGACCTTGGTCTCGGCATCAGAATTGAAGAGTTCCTTCACAGCCTGTGCAAGCACTCCTATGGTGCTTGCAGGGGCCTTCTGCACCAGGATGTCACCGGTGTGGGCATGCTCGTATGCATACAGTACCAAGTCCACAGCCTCATCAAGGGTCATGATGAAGCGGGTCATCGCAGGTTCTGTTATGGTCAGGCTCTTGCCTGCCTTAATCTGTTCGACAAAGAGAGGGACGACGGAACCCCGTGAACACAATACGTTACCGTATCGTGTCCCGCAGATAAGGGTTCTGTCCTCTGCTACTGTCCTAGACTTAGCAACGAAGACCTTCTCCATCATAGCCTTGCTAGTACCCATGGCATTGATGGGATAGGCAGCCTTGTCAGTTGAGAGGCAGATGACCTTACTGACCCCAGCATTGATGCAGGCGGTCAGGACGTTGTCAGTGCCGATTACATTGGTCTTGACGGCTTCCATAGGGAAGAACTCACAGGAGGGTACCTGCTTCAGTGCTGCTGCACTGAAGACATAGTCCACGCCATTAAGGGCATCGCGGATGCTGCGGTAGTCGCGCACATCCCCGATGTAGTACTTGATCTTTTCATTGTTGTAGAGATGACGCATATCATCCTGCTTCTTCTCGTCTCGGCTGAAGATGCGGATCTCAGCTATGTCAGTATCGAGAAAACGGTCCAGGACGGCATTGCCGAAAGAGCCGGTGCCGCCTGTGATGAGGAGGGTCTTGTTTTTAAACATGGGTAGTATCCTTCACGAGAGAATGCAAGACATTCTCCAATTGGTCTATGAGTATTTCTTTTGAGTACATTCTATCGGAGTAAAGCTTCGCCTGCTTTCCCATTTCCAGTCTTTCTGGCTTAGAAAGGCTGGAAAAGGAGACTATGATGTTGAAAAGTCCCTGGGCATCTTCAGCATCGGTGACAAACCCCGCTTTTGCTTCAGAGACAACTTGCTGCACTTCTCCATCAGCAGATACCAAGATGGGTACCCCACAAGCAAGGTATGATTGCACCTTCGCCGGGATGGTCTTGGAGAAGATGGCGCTTTTCTTCAATATGACCAGGCCTGCATCAGAGGCAGAAAGAAGAGCAGGAATTTTCTCGGCTGGTTGTCGTTCGATAAAGACAAACCAATCTTCAAGGTTGTTTGTAACGACAAGATCAAGGAGGCGTTCCTTGTCACTGCCATCGCCTACAAGGACAAAGCGTACAGGGATACCTTGTTCCTTTAACAACAATGCGACAGGTATAAGAATATCCAAGCCTTGTGCCAGCCCTATGTTACCTGTAAAGGTAAAGGTAAGCCTCGATACATGTGCGAGCAAAGTTTGATCGAGGGGATCTCTCTCTAGTGGTTGATAAAACTCCTCTGCATACTGCGGCCAGAACAAAAGCTTCTCAGAAGGTACACCCCGCTCTGCTATAGCCTCTATAAAACTTCTTGATGAAGTCAGAACCTTATCGGTACGGCGGTAGATTCCATCTACCATCCTACCTATCGGTTTGATGACCATAGGAGAAGAGATACCGGTTATAACCTCAAAGCTCTCTGGCCAGAGGTCGAGGATGTAGATTGCACTGGGAATTTTCCTTCGCTTGGCAAACCAGACTCCCACCAGACTCTGGGTCATAGGGGAACTCATGTTCATAAACACAACGTCTGCTTTCTCTCTGGTTAAATGGGCGAAGAACCAACCAGAAACAACGAAGGAGATATAGTTCAGGGTAAGGCCTATAAATCCCTTCCCCCTTGGGATGACAGGAAGATGGATAATGGAAACACCCTGATAGGTCTCCCTTCTCTTGTGAAAGAAGCCATACCCTGAAAAGAACTTCCCTTTTGGGTAGTTTGGTATGCTGGTAACAACAGTAACAATGTGACCACTCGCTGCTAAAGCAACACATATATCGTTGATGCGCATCTGCTCCGGATAAAAGAACTGTGATTCAACCAGTATACGCATACTGCTTACCCTATAACCATGGAAGCGATCACCTACCGCCCTTCATCCCCAAGAAGGTTTCAAATGTCTTCATGATGATCTGGATATCAAATGACAGTGACTTGTGCTTTACATAGTACAAGTCGTATTCGGTCTTCCTGATGTACTCTTCCAAGGTAGTTGTGTGTCCGTAGTTTATCTGGGCCCAACCAGTAAGGCCTGGGCGAACCATATTTCGGAACCCATAGAATGGGATTGTCTCTTTCCACTTGTCATGGTAAATGCCCATTTCGGGCCTAGGTCCGACTACTGACATGGTACCATTGAGAATATTCATGAATTGGGGAAATTCATCAATCCGAGTCTTTCTTAGTATCTTTCCAACAAAAGTAAGTCGTTGGGTAATGGTACCATTAGGATTTCCAGAGTTTTCTAACTGCTTATCTTCCTTCAGGCTCCTAATCTTGTAAAACATAAAAGGTTCTTCATACAGCCCAACCCTTTTTTGCTTAAAAATGACAGGGAAGCCTGAATTTAGGACCACGAGTATGCCAAATAGCAGAATGAATGGGATGGCGATGATGCCCATGACCAAACCAAACACAATATCCATGATCCTCTTCTCTTGGGAGATGGGTGTCTGGTTGAAGAATATCTCGTAGTAGTCTCTGTACTCTTCAGCTATGGTCAAAGGAATACGATACAGCCAGTCTTCCACAACTTCAGTGATGTAGAATTTCTGAACCCCTTTCTTTTCCAATTCATATACTTCCAATGATAGTTCCCTGAACAGTTGAAGATTTGCAATAATAATGACTTTATGGCTAATGTCTTTGAATAGTCCACGTGCCTGTTCAACAGAAGAAGCCCATTGTTCTATAAGGATTTTACCTTGGGCAGACTCTTCTACTTCAGCGAGCAAACTACCATAGATAGATTTATCGCCTATGACAATACAATGCAAAGAGGGGATCTTGCTAATAACAATTCTGTAGTACAACAGCGAAAGGATGGGTATTGCTAGGCTGGCTGCAATGGTAGTTGCAATAAATTCGTGCCGGTATACATCCCTGTTTGCCCCAAAGATGAGAATAGTAAAGAACATCCCAACCAGAACACCTAGGAAGGAACCCAGGACTGTTGATATAAGCACAGCGTTCTTTGATTTCAGCGTATTCAGTTCAAAGCCGTGAAATATGAAGATGAATGAGACAAGGGATATGTCTGTGATAAGGAACTGGATAGTCCGATAGATTGTGAGTCGGTCAGCATAGAGATATTGAAACAAAAAGAGGAGCATGACAAGGAAAGCCATATAAAGTCTCTTCTGGTGCATTATTTTCTTATACATTACATCCTACCTACAAAACCTATGTGCAGTGATGACACAAACCCAACAAATCAACAAAAAAGAAAGACCGAGAAACCAGGACAGAAAGCAGCCCCTTGCCAGTTCACTATACTGATTAGCTAGTATTAGGACAGAACTACCCCAACCCAGATAACGAAAGAAAAAGACTAAAGCATACCGTCTCCATACCAGGACGAACCTACAGTATGGAACCATTATTGCATATATAAGAGTAGCATGGGCAAGGATTTTCTCATTTCCTCTCTCATAGCTAAGGTAGCCTACCACTCTTTGGTGCACTTGTAAATATATTCTTGAATTTCAATAGAGATCCCTAGTCAATATTATAGGCTTTATGTAGGGTTATCCTATCGAAGAGCATATATTTCCTTCGTTTAAGGGGAAAAATATAGCTAACTTCTCCTTTCTTTTTACTAAACACTATCAGCATGTCTCAAGGCTGCAAAGAAAACCAGAACAAGACAAGAATCTTCAATCTTGCAAGATTTATACATCCATGAACAATTGTAATATCTGTAATGGAAGTGGAATATGATACTGCCTACTCGCAATCACAAACAAAGGCAGAAAATCCAAATCAGACGTTCTTGACTTGGATAATTCTTGATGTTCCTCAGACCATCCTATTACTTGCCTGAGATTATCAAGAAACGGTTTGTCTTTCTCAAAGACATAGGCACTCACTTGTTTTGAAGCACCTTGAGCTGACGATAAGAACTCAATTTCGTTCAGAGGCCTTCCACAAGACAAAACTTGGAAGAACACATGAGTACATTGTTCCTGTAACCAAGGTTCAATATGCTGGAACATTTCCACTAAGTTCATTTTATACAGAAAGAAGCCCAAATAGGGAATAACAGCATCTGCATTAGTGTGCTCCTCGTAATATTCTTGTGATCTTTCAGAGGGATGCCTAGGAGAAACGGACACAGCACGGATGGATGAAGCCAAAGTGTAGCAATACCTTTACGGGCCAAGAAAGAATAGTCAAGGTCGGTAAAGCTAGCAAGAGCCTCGCTTATCTCTTGCATCGATGTGTCCAATGCCTGTTGTATGGTATCGCTGTTTGCAGAAATAGTGACCCATGCTCCCTGCAATAGTAACCTAATTGCAAAATCCAAGAACTTACCATTTTTTTTCATAATGATGAGTAATTCATGAAAGTCTTTTACAGTAACTGCTGGATTACATTTCAAGAAAGCAAACATAGTAGCTAATGCCTGTTCAGGATCAAAAAGATACAGATGTTCCATCAAATGGGTAATCGGAAAGGATGACTTCCCAGTATTTAGCGGTGTAACCTTAATCAGATGGCTAACAGTCTCCCACTCTTGTTGGGTCAAAGGCCCCTTGGACTGAAGCTCATTAGCGAAGTATCTAATGACAGAAAATGAAAACTCCACGGGTGCTTCATTCATAAGGAATATCTCTTTCAAAAAAGATTGGAGCAATACCATGGAAGGAGTGTCATCTAATTGGGCTGATAAGTGCATGATGACGCAGAATAGAGCTGCCTTCATGCTCCCTAGCGGTAGCGAAGGGAATCGATGTTGGAATACGCCCAAGAATCGTCGAAAATATTCCTTGTTTTCATCAGAAGACTCTGATATTTCCATATGGGAAATACTCATAGCCAAGGTGTATTGTACAGCTGTGTAGTCCACTTTCAATGAGTCTTGAATGAACAGAGGGATGAGTTCGCTATCATGGGTATAACAGGTTTGGATAATGACTGAGACACAGGATTCCCATCTACCAAGATCTGAAGAAAGTACTTGTAGTACCCGCTCCAGGTTCTCCATAGAATTAAGGCAGTACGTCACCAAACCTGCATACGCTTCTGACGAAAGCAAATCGTTCTTTGCCCTTGTCATCATGAGCTCTGCGCAATCCAGCAGGGCTATCCTATCTAGATTGTTGCATTGAGGTATGACGGCATTGAACAAGAAGATGTAATCAAAAAGAAGATGTGATTGTTCTTCTCTCTGTAAAAGATCTGATTGAAACCAGTGAAGGAATGATTCTGAATACAAAGACAGAAACAGGATACCCAACAGCAATATCCGCTCAGGGGCAGTAACAGCCCTCCCTACTACCAAGAGAGTCATTGCCAAAAGAAGAAGCACACTGAATCCAAAGAGGTAATCCAAAGCAGGTACTATAACGAAGTTCTTATAGACCACAAGCAGAAGGATCATCATGGAAAAGACCTGTAAGGAGCCAGATACGGGGTACCTAGCACCTGGTCCTATTCTTCAAAACGACTAAGAAAAGTGCTGAGTATTTACCAAAAAACCCTGTCCTCTTTCCTTAATAAACTTTACAAACAAAAATGGTTCATCAAAAAAACAGAAAATATCGGCTCAATCACAAACCTTGTGGGATTTTATTTGATTTAGGATTCCTGACATACTCTTTCCTACTTGCATCGAAGAGCTTGAGAAAGAAATAATCGTCATCGGCATAGCCATATCCTTGGCGGCGAATTGTCTTAATTTTTCCGTTTATTCCCTCAATCTTACCAGCAGAGATAGTATACGTAGCATGAGCAATGATGCCTTCAAAATGGTTATCCAGCAACCTTTTGAACCACCTAAGGTGTTTATTACCGGTTGAAACGCAAGCATCCATGATTTCTGAAATCATATCGGCCATCTTCACCTCATCCGTTGCCCTGTAGGCTTCGGAAAGTTTCTCCTTGATCAGATCTAGGGTGAAGAGTAGCTTGTTCTGGCTGAGCAGGTCCTCATACCTCTCCACATAGCCGGACTTTCTGGTCACGGCTTCCTTACTGAAGAGGGAGCTCCCTTTGGATATGACCTTACCTTCCTCCGCTTCTTTATCTTTCCTCATAAGGGTTTGCTTTGAGGATGTGAGGATGTACCTGCTCTTCTTGAGTGACTCGGCAGCCTTGGTGTCCCCCTCAGCAAGGAGCCTTTTCTGCTCATCCTTCCTAACTTCCGCAACTACCTTCTCGTTGAAATTCTTAACGATATGGAAATAATCGTAGACTATCTGGATATGGGGGCACATATGCTCGAAGGCCTCCTCAAAGTCGCTATTCATATCACAGGCAATGGCCTCGACTCCGTCCATCCATTCAAGCCCTACATGCTCGATGAACGAATAGACGGTGGCTTTCTTCTTCCCATGGGCCAGCCAAAGGATATGGCCGGTCTCCATATCAATGATCACCACGGCATACTTGTGCCCGTTATGGAGCTTGAACTCGTCAATCCCTAGTAGTTTGTAAACACTAAAACTTTAATTTTAGTAATATTTGTGTTATCCTCCAAATAGCTGTATATTTGGGGGTAGCCATGAAGTATCAATCCTTGCGCATCACGTTGACGACAGAAGAACGGAATGAACTCGAGAAGATAGTGAGCAACGGTACTGCTCAGGCAAAGGAGATCAGGCGTGCAAACATCCTGCTCTCCGTCGATGAGTCCGAAGGGCGCAAGCGTATGAAGGATGTCGTGGTAGCCCGTATGCTGGGCACCACACCCCAGACGATCTGCCAGGTCAAGAAGGACTACCTGCAAAAGCAGCGGGTTGAGGACTCCATCAAGCGGAAAAAGCGGGTGACCCCGCCGGTTCCTGCCAAGATCGACGGCAGCGTCGAGGCCCACATCATCGCTATCGCCTGCTCAAATCCGCCTTCCGGATATGGGAGATGGACGCTCCGGCTCATTGCCGACAGGATGGTGGAATTGGATTACATTGACGCAATTTCTCACACGGCAGTGGGAAAAACACTAAAAAAAACAGGTTTAAGCCTCAGCTGAAGCGTTGCTGGTGCATTCCTCCCCAGCAAAACAGTGATTTTGTGGCCAAGATGGAGGATGTGCTGGCGGTATATGCAAGACCCTATGATGAGAAACGGCCTCAAGTCTGTATGGATGAAAAGCCGGTCCAATTGTTGGGAGACCTCCGGAATCCGGTACCCCTCTCAGATTCCAACCATACCAGGCTCGAGGACAGTGAATACATAAGGAACGGGACCTGCAGCATCTTCATGTTCACCGAACCGCTCGGCTGCTGGAGGGAAGCACATGCCTGCAAACGCAGGACCAAGAAGGTCTGGGCATCCGAGATCAAATGGCTTCTGGATGAGAAATACCCCCATGCCGAGAAGGTGGTCCTTGTCATGGACAACCTCAATACCCACAGCATTTCGTCCTTGTATGAGACCTTCCCCCCAGAAGAGGCTTTCAGGCTGTCGCAAAGATTGGAGATTCACTTCACCCCCAAACATGGAAGCTGGCTGGATATGGCTGAGATAGAGTTATCGGCATTGACCAACCAATGCCTCTCCCACAGGAGAATTGACAACTTGGAAGACTTGAAAACTGAAATCCTTAGCTGGTCGGTATCAAGGACTGCCAACCAGAAAGGTATCGATTGGCAATTCACTGCACAGGATGCAAGGACAAAACTCAAATCCCTCTATCCTGTCATTGAATTGAAGAATTAGACTTTACAAGCTACTAGGTACCTTGCCTGCCTTTCTGGCTTGATGAGTCTCTTGCCGTCGATGGTGTACTTTTCCCTAAGTCTTTGCATGTCAATGTCTTTGACAGTATTCTTGCCGAGCTTAGTAAGGTATGTTACAGCCTTGTTCGTAAACCCATAGGCAAGTAGATCCCTGGCATACGTGAAAAGCGCAGTGGTAATCCTGTGCCCCTCTGCTTGGAATGGCACTTCCTGCATCTTGGTCTGCTTGCAGGCTGGACAGAAAAACCTAACCTTGGGGAATCTGAGGTTGCTCAGATTCCCCCCAATGCACAGATGTCTCAGATTGACCTCATAGGTGTTGTGGATATGCATCGGCTTTTTACAATGGGGGCAAAGGGAATCCTTTTCGTCCCTATCGACATTTCCATGCAAGAGATAAGCCCCCAGGCCTGAAACCGTCGTTACAGTTTCTGTATGGGTATTGCTGAAGCCTACCAATGTTGAGGGTAAAGTGATATATTCCATGTAGGGCTATTCTCCTGCTGTTAAGTGTGGTAACTAAACAATACAGGGATGGCCCTTTTCTATGCAACCGCCTTCGGTTTCAAATCTCCTTGGAATCTTCTATTCAAAATTGGCTTATCTAGGAATCCCACAAAGAAAGTGATTGAACCAAAATATCTTCAACTCCCCTGAAGCAATACTCCCACCTCTTCTTCTTACTTACTAAACACTAAGTATTGGAGGTAACCAATTGCACTATCAAGCAGCTCTTTCTCGTCTTATGGAAGAACAAAGAATCTCAATTCAAACCCTATCAAAACGAACTAACTTTTCTGTACGTTGGCTCTCTTTAATCCTACAGGATCCCAATTGGAACCCTTGGCTAAATACACTGCTAAAGCTATCAGAAGCTCTCAGAATCAACGTAATAACGCTCGTTGAGTATGCAGAGGTCTGTAGCCGGGCAGGAGAACCCCAGAACCCCAGAACCCCAGAACCCCAGAACCCCAGAACCCCAGAACCCCAGAACCCCAGAACCTCAGAACCTCAGAACCTCAGAACCTATAACTATTACACCAGAACAGATATCCTATGCGCTTAAGACTATTCGCCTAGAATTAGGATTATCCCAATCAAAACTTGTTAAGCTTACCCATTTCCAGCTGACTGCAATAAGCCTACGGGAGCAAGAGCGCTACCAAAGCTATCCAGCAATGAGTACCCTGGAAATATACTGTACAGCCTTCGGCATTACAGTCTCTTCCTTCCTACAGTATGCATCCTCTCTCTTTCTTTCATCAGAGGAGGCCATATCATGAACTTCCTCTCAAGAAAAGAAATCAATGCAACCTATGCGTTTCTTTTCAAGCCCTATACCCAAAGTGGAGAACTACCCTATCTTTCTGTGAAAGACAGTAGACGCCTGCTCAGCCTTACTGAAGTAGCCTTGCTGTTTGGCTTTGAACCAGCAGACCTTGGAGGCTTCATTCTCTCTCACCCAGACTCAATACCCTACCAACAGGAAGGAGAAGACATATTCTTTGAAAGGACAGCCATACTCTCCTGGTATCTGGAAACAGCACTACCGTTGTTGGAGGAAGCTAATTGTTGAATGATTGTAAGTTATGGATATGGATGGTTGATGTATTCAATAAGAGGCTTTGGCTTCAAGGCCTCTTATTGATTCTGAGTTATCATTTCTCTTTTTTCCACGTCTAAGACCAAAGCAAAATTGTCTACCGTGAAGAAAAAACAAATCTGAGGTTGTGGGTTTCCTCACCTGTTGAACAATGCTTCAGCTAGTATGACAAGGATTGCAGCAATAGAAGCAGCCATCGGCTTTGCTATCACGTTTTTTTGCTTCTCTCAGAGCATCCTGGCAGTTATAAAACTCTCCAAGATACAGCCGGTTTTTCATTTCTGGAAGATGATTGCAGGAGGAAACATGTACTTCGTGATCGCCATTGTTCTGAGAATTCAAATTCATGTAATAGCTAGCCATACCAACACCTCCAAGTGTTCATACTCTGGTTAGTCTATTACGCATGTGGAATTAATCAAGGTTGCTATGGCTCTGTTTCAAAGAAACATCACTATAAACCATTATAATCGAGTAATTTAGGCTTTTGGTTCGGATTATGAAGGTGAAAGTTTCGGTTCTTATTCATTGAAAAACTCTCTTTTCTTTCCCCTAAACCCTCGTCCCCTCAAACTCCGGCACCAACTCATGTAGGGTCTTTACCAGCTCTTGTGGGCTCTTCTCTGTTAGGGAATCAATGAGCTCTTTGAGCTTGTCTTCTTCTATAAGTTTTGTGTTATCAACCTTCGCCTTGAATACCAGCTTGTCCTCTGTGGGGATGGTGGTATCCTTGTTGGCAAGGAGCTCCTCATAGAGCTTCTCACCAGGCCGTAGGCCTGTGACAATAACCTGACTTCTTCCATCGCCGTAGTACTTCACCAGCTTCTGGGCAAAGTCGTAGATCTTCACAGGCTGGCCCATGTCAAGGACCATCACCTCTCCACCCTTGGCCATGGAAGCAGCCTTGAAGACGAGGCCTACAGCCTCGGGGATGGCCATGAAGTACCGGATGATCTCCCTATGCGTCACCGTGATCGGAACACCGGCCTTTATCTGGTCCATGAAGAGGGGGAGCATGCTCCCACGGCTTCCCAGGACATTGCCAAACCGCACGGCAACCATCTCGGTCTCAACACTGTTGAGCATGCTAGCCATCAACTCAACAACACGCTTGGTGGCTCCCATCACATTGGTGGGGTTCACCGCCTTGTCGGTGGAGATCACCACCACCTTCCTCGTCTTGTGGGCCTTTGCACTCTGGAGGATGTTGAACGAACCACCGATGTTGGTGTTGATGGCCTCCTCAGGATAGAGTTCCTGAAGCGGAACATGCTTATAGGCAGCAGCATGGAACACAAGCTCAGGCCTGTACTGCTCGAAAATCCTATCTATCTTCTTCCTGTTCTTGATGTCACACACCACAGGAACCACCAGGCTGCTCCACTCCTTCTGGTAGTTGTGTAGCCTGAGCGAAAGGTCATGCAGCTCCGTCTCATCGATATCCAGCAAGACAAGCTGCTTGGGGTCATAGCTGAGCAGCTGCTTGCAGATCTCGCTGCCTATGCTGCCACCGGCTCCGGTAACAAGAATCCTCTTGTCCCTCACCATCGCCCTGATGGGCTCCCTGTCGATCTTGATAAGAGGCCTGCCCAAGAGGTCGGCATAGTCGAGGCTCCTGAGGTCCAGCTCCTTGGCACCAGTTTGCTGCATCTCAAACAACGAGGGGATCACCATGACATTGCAGTTGTTCTCCTTGGCAGCATCGACAGCCAACAGCATCCGCTCCTGCTCAATCTCGGTGATGGCGATGATCAGGGTCTTTGCCTGTGTCTGCTGAAGGGCCTTGCCTAGGACCTCAACAGGCCCAAACACCTTAAGGCCAAGGAGGTAGGTCCCGTGTAGCGCAGGGTCGTCATCGACGAACCCCACGATATGGAAAGGGAGCCTACCCTTCTGGTATTGCCTCACCAAGGTGTTGCCCAACTCCCCAGCCCCATAGACGATGGTCCTGGGGTTTCCGTTGTTGGTATGCCTGAGATGGAAGTTGAGGGCACTGCGGTAGAGATACCTCAGTCCCATCAAGAAGAGGAAGGCGAACCCATCGGCAACGCAGAGAAACGGAATCCAAAGGGAAGCGAAGGAGTCGAAGCGGGCGAATATCAGAACCCCTACCACTAAAGGCAGGGCAAAGCCCGGAAGCCCACGGTTAAGCAGGTCAAGAGAACTCTCGCTGATGCGAATGGCATAGAACCGTACCAGCTTAAGTACGACCAGCAAACTGATGGTATTGATGGCAACCACAGAGTAGAAGGACGGAGGTATGGTACGGAATACGACCCAAGCGGCAAAGAAGCCACTGGCTATCACCCACACTGCATCAAAGCACAAAAGGACCACCAGACGCCTGATGCGTTTTGTTGAAAGTCGTGCCACTACAACCTCGATACTCTCTAGTATTTACTATTAGGACGAAAAAACCCCAACCCAGACGGGGCTGGGAAACATCAAACCGTAGAAACCACTTTGCCAGGACGAACCTACAGCAGAGCAATATGTATGCGACCAGTATAAGAAGCAACTAAAACAATAGCAATTCCTATAAGCCACTGAATCAGCATAGTATCATCAATTTTATTCAAAGTAAACCAAAAAAAGGAAATTAGGCACCACAATAAGTACAGAAAAAACTCTCTAAGGTTTACCCTTTTGCCTTTTCAATACCCCATATATACTTGTGACATGGGGATAGATCCCCGTTATTCGTCCGACCCGACAAACTCCACCGGCATACTGACCTTCCGTACCTCGTTGGCAAACTCAAAGGCCACCAAAACCCTGGAACCCCGCTGGTCAACCCTCAGGATAGTACCCTGCATGTCCATCATCGGCCCTTCGATGACCTTGATGGGCTCCCCTTCCTTGAACACCACCTTCGAGGGTTTTATCGTCCCCTTGTTGCCCATGATCCAGGCTGCATACTGCAGGTCTGCACCCTTTAGGGCGATGGTCTTGTCAAGGTTATGGAGAAACCCATAGGAACCGGGGATACCCCGTACCTCATAGGTAACATTCTGCAGGTCGAGCTCAGTGCTTATCATCAGATACCCAGGAAGGATTGGCTGGTCGGTAACCAGCTTCTTGCCTTTCCGACGCTCGAACATCTTTCGCATCGGATAGAAGACCTTCACATCGTTGAGGTCGCCGAACTCCCTGCCAAAGTACTTGTTGAGGTGGGCACGTACCTTGGCCTCACCGCCTGTCCTACATGCAATACAGTAGTAATTCATAGTCGCCCATAGTATAGAGAAACTGTTGCTTTGTCACCTCTGAGCAAAGGCTTCCTCCAACGCCCTTCTCATAAGAGCCCTATCAGGATCGCTGCCTGTCCATTGCCTCACTGCGAGGGCCCCTTGGTTCACCAACATGCCCAGTCCGTCAACAATGGTGCAGCCAGCAAGTTCTGCTTTCTGTAAAAACAATGTTTGTACCGGATTAAATACAACATCACAAGCAATGAGTGAAGAATTTTTACCTGTAAAGGCAACATCAACACAACTGGTTGGGGAAAACAGCCCCACAGAGGTAGCCTGTACCACGATGTCAACATCATCAGCGATGGTATAGCACCCCACCCAAGGCTCGACAACAAGCTTTGTCTGGCTGATGCCAGAAAGCCTCTTGGCAATGGAGAGTGAACGCTCCTCTGTCCTATTTACCAATACCACCTCACCGCTCTTTGCCAAGACCAGCTCGGTGGCGATGGCGGAGGCGGCTCCTCCGGAGCCCAATACCACGATCTTCTTGTTTTGCACGGTGATGGCCCGATCAGCTAGCGACTGGAGAAAACCCTTGCCATCGGTATTGTCCCCATAGTAGGAACCATCAGGGGTGCGGGTGATGCAGTTCACTGCCTTGCATAGCAGGGCAGACTCACTCAACTCATCAAGGTATTGCAGCACCTCCTGCTTGTGTGGAGCAGTTACATTGCCACCAGCAAACCCAAGGGCACGTAGGCCCCATAGGGCTGAAGCGAGGTCACTCTTGGGAACTCGGCAGGTAAGATAGCGGCCAGAATATGCAAGATCCTGAAAGGCCTTGTCGACCATATGCTCGGTGGGGTTTCCCACGATAGGGTCCCCAATACAGAAAAAGAGAGAAGGCAAGGGCCCCTTCATGAGAGCGTGCAACGCGTTGTATGCTTCCATGTACACCATCCTTGTCTTTTTCTACACACATTTTACTACACAATTTACGACCTGCATAGAAAAACCCCACATATGCAATAATCGTAGCATATATCTGTAATTATCTTGTTATTTGTAGGTTTTACCATTAGGATACGTATATTACAAACCATCATAAGAGCACAGCTAGACGTATCCTACAGGGCACCTCTCTTTGTGGTCTTGCAAGCATCGGCTGAAAACGGTACTAACAAGGATTTTGCCAATGGAAGAGAAGCGAGTGAAACAATCTGAGAACGTTGACCTGCTACAACAGAGCCACCTCTTGGATTACAACCACCCCGCCATGCAGAACCTCATCAGAGAAAGAGGCTGGCTTTCCCTTCAGAATAGGTCAGAGCTCATCGGTTCAGTCTACACCTTCGTACGCGATGAAATCGCGTACGGCTATACCAAGAAATTCCAGATCCCTGCCTCCGTTGTCCTTTCCAAGGGGTATGGCAACTGCCTGACAAAAACCACCCTGCTTTTGGCCCTGCTGAGAGCTGTGGATATTCCCTGCCAACTCCATGGCGCAACGATCAGCAGGGTTTTGTTTCGTGGACTCATTCCAAGGCCCTACCACAAGCTGATCCCCAAATATTTCCATCACAGCTGGGTGGAGGTGCAGTACGACAACACATGGCTTGAGATGGGAGGCCACATCATCGACATGCCCTACCTGCTGAAACTCCAGGAAAAGTTCCCCGACTATATGGGCAGTTTCTACGGGTATGGACTGGCAGCACTGCATTTCAAGAACCCAAAGATCAAATGGGAAGGGGAATCGACCTTCATACAGAAAAAAGCCATCGAGAAGGACCTGGGCGTCTTCAACACCCCTGACGAGTTCTTCACAGCATTCCCGGAGGCAGAGGCCTTCACCCACACCTTCCGCTATAGGGCCCTTTTCAGGAACAATCTGAACAGTACCATCATGGCAATACGAAGAGGCAAGTAGGGCTACGTTTTGTGCTTACATCGTAGTGCATCGTCTCCCTACCTGCCTCTTCAAAAAGAATCAAATCAAAACAAACAACACAAGAAACGCCTCAAGCATCAATACCAGCATCACACCTTCAAGTCCAAAGGCCTCTGGGATCGGCTCTCTCTTGTTCTCCCACACCATCTGCTTACAGCTCCTTTTCACCAAGAGCCTGTGGCAGATACCATGGCAAGAGAAAGAAGCAGGTAGGGTTACGTTTTGTGCTTACATCGTAGTCCATCGTAAGCCCTACCTGCCTCGTCAAATAATCAAAACAAGTGCAAACTGTGCAAGCGCAAACAGTACACATACAAACCAACCAAACATAACCATCAACTCATTCCCAGCCCTGAGCCCAAAGGGCTGCTGTTCTTTCTCGTATGCACCCTCAGCGGTCAATATGGGAGAGGCTTAAGGATGAGGTTATTCTCTTTGCCCATCAAAAAGCAGCTGCCAAATGCATAGCTCCAGGCTCTCAAATCAAGCAACACTCATCCTCTTACTCTCCGATTTACCTTAAGGTTCCGCCTTGTTTTTCACCCTTACCTAGGCAGGAGAGAAGCACTGGCACTATCGAGATAGAGCGTGGCATGGGAATGGGTCCGGAGGACCGATGCCGGGCAACGCTCGTCTATAGGGCCCAGTACCGTTGCCTTTACAGCATCAGCCTTCCTAGTGTTCGGAACCACACAGTGCAAAACCTTGGCCTGCATGAAGGCCGGGATGGTTACCGTTATGGCATACTTGGGCACATCTCCAAGCAGGGCGAAACACCCGTCATGCACCTGCTGGACGCGGGATTTTTCATCCAACGTTATGATCTTGGCTAGCCTGGGTTCACTGAAAGAAGCATCCGGTGGATCGTTGAAGGCGATATGGCCGTTCTCCCCTATCCCAAGAAGCACCATATCCAAAGGCGATTCCTGCAAAAGCGCCTCATAGCGGTCAGCCTCAGCCTGGGCATCAGGGGCATCGCCTTGGATGTAGTGGATGGCACCAAAGTTCTTCTTCGAGAAGAGCGAGCGGTTGAGGAAGTTCCTGAAGGACTGGCTAGCCTCTTCACTGATGCCAAGATACTCATCCATATGGAAGGCAGTTACCGCCTCCCAAGGGATATCATCGAAGGCGAGCAAAGCCTCCAGGGTGGTATCTTGGGAAGGGGCTGCGGCAAACATCATCCGTAGCGTTCCCTTCTCCTCTATGATCGTCTTCATATCCTTTGCAATGGCGAGGGCCGCAGCCCTTCCCATTGCCTTTGCATCTGCAAAAACCTGGACATCTAGCTTGTCAAAGTGGTTCTGGTATATCGGTTCGTTCATCCTGGTCCTTCTTCAATCTTTTTTTTGTTCTTGGTTCTTCTTTCTCGTGCCGTAGCTCTCTCTGTCCTTCTCCTAGAGATGCTTCACCCTGGGGAAGTATCGCTCTTCCAGAGCCTTGTTCTGCTCATCGCCTCCTGGGAGGTTGGCGCTCATCCAAAGAGGAGGGTCAACTCCCAACTCCTTGAGTTTCTTCACCGCTGTCAGCATCAGCATGTTGATGGCAAACACATTGGTAAGGGTGGAGGTGGGGGCGGTCTTCTGGTCCATTCCATCGATATCGACCACAGCATCCCCATAGGGCATGAAGGTGTTGATGAAGTAGTCGACCTCCTGGTAGAGATTCTTCCCGGTAGCATGGCGCGCAGGGTGGTCCTTTGCCACCTTGTCGGCAAAGCCTGTGGAGGTGATGCCGATGGTGACCATCTTGCGCTTCTTTGCTTCCAGGACGGTGTCGATGGTCATCGTGTTGATGCCGTAGGCATTGATGATGACAAGCACTTCCCCTGGCTTCTGGCCGATGCGGTAGCTCTCGAACACCTTCTGGGCATAGCCTGGAGTCCGTTCGATGATGTTCGACCTCTTGGCCCCATGGATGAGGTTGATGCCTGCATCGAGGATGGCATTGACAGGGGCCAAGCCGCCTGCACGCCAGAGTACCTCTTCGGCAGCCATGTTGGAGTGCCCTCCGGGGCCTATGACATGGATCAGCTCATCATTGGCGATGCTCCTTGCAATGGCATCGGCAGCAGCTTCAAGGTCTGGATTCTCATTGGCGATCTTCTGGTAGACATCCGTTACAATGGTGAGATATTGTTGCGTTTCCTTATTCATCATTCTTTGTATCCTTCATCATGGAAGAGAGCTCTTCGATCCCCTTGAGGATCTCCTCTTCCTTCGTTACGAGTTCATCGATGACACCACCCTCTTTCTCCTCGGCAATGCTCCCCTGTTTGTAGAGCTGTTGCAGATGTTCGACGGTAAAGAGCATCATCAAGACGGAGCAGACCGGCAGGCTGGCAAACAAGAATCCTGTCGGAATCGCCTTGTAGGCTTCAAAGGGTATGGACATCCGTACCCTGCTTACCTCCAGGCCGTAGACCAGCATCACCAACAGCAGCAGCATGCTAACAGATGAGAAAATGTAGCCGAACACCTTCTTGACCTTTGGGGAGAAGCGCATGCTGAAGAAATCCATCTTCAGGTGGTCCCCATGGAAGTAGACCACCGAAGAGCCGATGAAGATCATCCAGACAAACATCAGCTTCAGGATAACGTCGAGGATGAGCCACGAGACGGAAAACACATTGCGTAGCAGTATGTTGAGCATCGAGAGGCCCAACACCCCGGTAAGCAAGAGGCCGGTAATATTGGCAAGCAAGGCAGAGAGCCTTTTACAAAACGTATGGTACATAGTCTCCTACCTCCTTATTTGAAGAACAGGTTTGGCAAAAAGGTGACAAACACAGGGACAAAGGTGATGAGCAGCAGCGTCCCCAGGAGAACTGCTATGTGTGGCCAGATCTCCTTCAGCAGGACGTTGATGTCGATGTTTGCTATCTTCGTCTCGATAAACAGCAGGGCCCCTACCGGTGGGGTAATGAGGCCTATCATCAGGTTCAGCACCGTGATGACCCCAAAGTGTACCGGGTCGACTCCCAGCTGGATTGCAATGGGAAGCAACACAGGAAAAAAGATGAGGATGACAGGCACTGCATCGAGGATGCAGCCCATGAAGAGGAAGAACACCGTACAGAACAGCAAGAAGGTGGTCTTCGTCATGTTGAGGCTTACTATCAGGGTCATCAGCTGCTTGCCCAGCTGCTCGGAGGAGACGATGTATTGGAAGACGCCGACTGCAGCGAAGATGATCATGATGGAACAGCAGAACACCGCTGTAGCACGTACCGTCTCAAAGAAATTCTTGAAATTGATGGACCTGTAGACAAAGACGGATATCAGCAGGATGTAGAAGTTTGCCAGCACGGCAACCTCGGTAATGGTAACCACCCCGGATATGACCCCTACGATGATGATGACAGGGGCCAGCAGGGCAAGGGAGGTTTCCTTTAGCAGGGAGAAGAAGATTTTCCAGGAACGTTCAACCTTGGCAATAGGGTAGTTGCGCTTCTTGGCTACCAGGGTAACGAGGATCCAAAGGCCTATGGCCATAAGAAGACCGGGAAAATACCCACCCAGGAAGAGCTTGCCGATCGAGATGCCGCTGATGACCCCGATATTTACCATAGGGATGCTGGGAGGGATGATAGGGCCGATGATGGCCGAGCTTGCATTGATGGATGCACTGAAGGCATCATCATAGCCGCGCTTTCTCATGATGGGGTGCAATACCGCTGAGGTGGAGCTGGCATCGGAGACTGCCGAGCCGGAGACCCCTGCAAGGAATATGCTCGTCATGATGGAGACATAGGCAAGCCCTGCCCTATATTTCCCTACAAAGAAGTTAGAAAACTGCAGGAGCTTGTTGGTTATCCCAGAAGAACCCATCAAGTTACCGGCCAGGATAAAGAAGGGGATGGCCAAGAGGGTATCGGCAGAGACACCTCCAACCATCTGTGAGGCTACCAGGCGTAAGGAGACATCACCGCGAAGCAGGATGTAGAGCACGCCACTGAAGCCCATGGAGACCCAGATGCTGGCTCCTAGCCCAATGAAGACGAACATGATGACAAAGAGAATTACTATCATGTGGATTTCCCATTAGCGTATCCCCAGCCAGGTGGCTGGAGATACGGTCGATACGAATACAGGTAGCCTTACTTGCCCTTGAAGATCTCGAGCATGCCCTTAGGCCAGCGAGTCCCATCCCAGTCAACAAACAGACCATCGAGAGCCTCACGGAAGAGGTCAAGCCTGAGTTCTGGTTCGGAGACGACAGTCATGTGCTTTGCAAGGTCCTGATAGACAGTCTCCAGCTGCTTTGCGGTGAGGGAGGTAACCAGGGCACCAGCTTTTTCGGAAGCATCGAGCAGGATGGCCCTGTCAGCTTCAGAAAGCTTGTTGTAGAGGGCAGGTGACATGTAGAAACACTCGATGTCACGGATGTAGTCGGTGCGCATGTAGTAGGACTGTACTTCAAAGAAGCTGTTGTTGTTGACCGTGATGGCGCCATTTTCCTGGGCATCGACCACGTTGGTCTTCATTGCCATCCAGAGGTCGGCAAGGGCGATCTGCTGGGGGAGGGCACCAAGCTTCTTCATGGTGCGTACGACGGTGTCACTGGCTGCAGTGCGGATCTTCAGGCCCTTGAAATCATTGGGTGTGGTGATCTTCCTGTTTGCAGTGAGGCCCCTGGGAGCGGTGTCGCCTGCGATGTTGAGGATCTTCAGCCCTGTTGCTTCCTCGGCCTTCTGCAAGGCAGGGGCAAACTCGGCAGAGAGCAGACAGGCCCTCATGTGGTCGTAGTCGCGATAGAGGAAGGGGATCGCCGTGATTTCCAAGGCCTCTCCGCCGGAGATGAAGGCCAGGGTGTTGATGCCACCATAGACGAAGTCCAAGTCATTGGTCTTGATCTGGGTAAACATCTCCTGGATGCCTCCGAGCTGGCTGTTGGCATAGACCTGGACCTTGATGCGTCCGTTGGTGTTTTCCTCAACCAGCTTGGCAAACAGTTCAGCTCCCTTGTTGGTTGGGTGTTCGGTGTCCCGGATGTGCCCAAGCTTGAGTGTCATGGGCTTTGCCTCGTCCTTGGCCCCCTGTGCGAAGGCACTGGTGGCCATCAGTAATGCAACCATAAGTACTACCATGGTCTTTTTCATTGTCTAACTCCTTTTTCCCTTTTGCTGGGTTTAAAAAAACATCTCGTAACATTCGAAATCTGAGAAGTGTTCCTTCAGGCATTGCAAGACCTTATCTTCGTCTTCGCCCTTGAGGCTCTCCAACAGATCCTTGTGCTGTTGCAGGAAGGTTTCGTTGTCGCTGGTCTTGACCCTGTTCATCTCCGAGAGCATCCGCTGGAAGGTAGCGAACATCGAGATGAGGCTGTTCAAAAGCTGGTTGTCAAACACCTTGTACAGCCGTTGGTGGAAGAGGGTGTGGGTCTCCACCAGTTCGCTATCTTCCCTGCCCTCCTTGATCTGCTGTTCCAGTACGGTAAGCAGAGCCTCAAGCTCGGCAAAATCCTTATCGGTGAGCTTCCCTACCACCCGGGGAAGGAAGTAGGCTTCCAGGCCTATCCTCACCTGGAGCACCTCCTTGAAGTCCTTGTAGTGGACCCTCAGGTTGTAGGTAAGGCTGTCGATCATCTGGTCGTAGTTGAAGGAGCGGATAAAGCGGCCTTTGCCGTGCATCGTCTCGATGATTCCGCTTCCCTCAAGGGTCTTCATCGCTTCGCGCAGCGATGCCCGGCTTATGCCCAGGCTTTCACCCAGGATGACCTCACTGGGAAGCTGGTCCCCACTGGTGAGGTTGTTGTCGACGATGTACTGCTTGATGCTCTCTACTGCTGTGTCGGAGATGTTGGCATGGGTAATTTTTTGCATGGTTCTACTGGTTCTCCTCTTTGAAAAGAGCTTCTTCAACAAGGCCGTGGCAATAGGAGTGGATCTTCAGCCTGACTTCGTCATCCTGGAATACGATAAGGTCGGCTTTTTCCCCCACCTGGAAGTTTCCCTTGTGTCCTCCCAGACGGAGGGCAACAACCGGGTTGGTAGTGGCAAGCTTGACACTCTCCAAGAGGGACACGCCTGAGGCCTTCCGGAACAGGGGGATATCCCAGTCGAGCAGGTGGCCTGCCCCTGCCAAATAGGGGGAACCGGGGAGGCCAAGGTGGCCATCGGAGAATACCTCTACCTCAATGTTTCCCCAGTTGTAGATGCCGGGCTCATACCCACCAAGCAGGGCGACATCGCTTACCAGGATGATCTTGTCCAGGCCCTTGGCACGGCTATAGACCTTCAGCACACTAGGGGGGATGTGGAAGCCATCGCTGATGACCCCTGCATAGAGGCCATCGTTGGCAAGCTGTTCCCAGATGGGGTTCTTCAGCCGGGGAAGCAGGGCATGGCTGCCGTTGCCCAGGTGGGTGCTGATGGTTGCCCCAGCATCGACGGCGGCCTCTATCTGCTCTTTTGTTGGATTGCAGTGGCCAAGGGCAACAGCGATGCCCATCTTCCGGGCTTCCTGTATGAAGGCGATCGAGCCAGCCCTCTCCGGTGCTATGGTAACCAGCTTCAAAAGGCCGCCTGCGGCCTCCTGCCATCGGGATAGTTCACCAATATCAGGGTCGCGTACAAACAGGGGGTCGTGCGCACCTCGAGGGCCATCATCGGCCGAGATATAGGGCCCTTCCACGTGTATGCCTGCTATGGCCTGTCGGATTCGGGGGTTATGCTCTACAGCCTCCCTGATGATGGTGAGGTTCTCTTCGATCCTCTCTTGGCTGTTGGTTATGATGGTGGGTATATGGCGTAAGGTCCCGCTCTTGGCAAGGGCATCTATGAGGGTGAGGATCTTCTTTTCGGTCAGGTCCTGGCCACTGTAGTCAACCCCCTTATAGCCATTGACCTGGGCATCGACAAAGCCTCGGCTGAGGATGGGGTCCGTTTCCTGGACAGGGCGGTCTTTTATCTCTTCCATGCGGGAGATGATGCCACCACTGGTATGGATGACTGTATAGATGCCTGTATATAGGTTGCAACCGGAAACTATCATGGACAAAACCCTCCAAGTGCAAAGACGTCTGACGACTTACGTGTCTATAGTACCATAGGGGTATATATTGTCAAGCAGGATTTTTACACTTTTGGAAGGTTTGTACTGTAAGCGGTGATTCAACGTTTGAGGATGAAGAAAGGTTCACTGCCAAGAGAGAAGACACTCTATTGTAGGCTCGAAAAGAACAGTGAGGACCACCACCAATGCAGATCTGGCGTGTCTGACACCAAAGAGGTTGTGGGTATGCCCGGTCAGTTCTTTCGGTTTCTCTTGGAAGCCTTTCGCTTCTTCTTGCCCTTTTGTTCACCGCTAGCTGACTCCTGCATGGGTAACTCACCAGAGGGGGCTTCCTTCTTCTCGGTAAGGGTTGGGATGAAGTGCATCACAAACGAGGACTTCTTGCGGTTCTTCACATAGAAGAATCCTGCAGTGGAGAAGACCACTGCCCCTATGAAGTTGACAAACATATCCTTCATGGTATCGTGTAGCCCTATGTCCAGGTAGCCACCAAGGCCAAGGTCACCTCCGTTGAGCTCTACGCTCGTGATGTCCTTTAGGGTCACCACCTTCTGGCTATGGGTCGGGTCAAGCATCACCGAGCGGATGGTGTGCACGATCGTGTCCTTCTGCATGTCGGTCCCGAAGAAGAGGTCCATGAAGTATTCAAAGAACTCCCACACCACCCCGATGGTCATCGAGAAGCAGAAGGCCACGACGGCGACAAAGAAAGGGGACATCTTCAGGGAGAACTTCTCGCTCTGGTTGAGGATATCCACCAGGGAGAACCCTATTGCAGCGGCAAGGAAGCCGTTTATGGTATGGAGCATCGTATCCCAGAAAGGATAGGCGATGTAGTAGGAGCGCATCTCGCCCAAGATCTGGGCAGCAAAGATGAAGAAGAGGATGGCATTTTCCAAAGCCGCAGGGATGTCGATCCTGGTGTGGGTCTCGATGAGAGAGGGGACGGCAAACAGCATGAGGGTCAACAGACAGAAGAAGACGTTCTCATAGTTGCGGTTCAGCACCTGGGAGACAAGGATAAGGATGACTACAAGCCTGAGCAGGTAGTGGACTATCTGGGTACTGTCCCTATCACGGACCATCTGCCTGAAAGGCACTCTCTTCCTCTTCTTTTCTTCTTTCACACCCAACCCTCTTGGGGCCATTCTGCAGGGTAGACGGGAAGAGGTCAAGGAGAAGGGGGAATGGCTTTGTGTACTTGGGCAATGAGTCTTCCTGTATGGACGGGAGAACTCTAGCCTATGCTGCTCCTCCTCGGGATCAGCTTGGACTGCAGCACATGCTCGGCCTTGGAGTAGGTACCTGTGTGGATGACCTGCCTCAGCAGGCTGATGCCAAGCATACCCATCTCCTGCAAAGGGAGCTCAAAGGTAGTGATGGGGACATTCCAGAACTCAGAAAAATCCCGGTTGTCAAATCCAACCACCCTGACCTGGCCAGGAACCTGGTAGCCCATCTTCTGCAGTGCAGCGATCGCCCCGGCAGCGATGTAGTCATTCGCGCAGAAAATCCCATCGGTAAGCGGATGCCCGACCATCAGGCGCTGGGTCGCTTCCATCCCATGGTCAAAATCATAGTTGCCATAATACTTCTCTTCTGGCATCTGCAGATTTAGTTCCCGGATACGGTCGGAGAATCCCTTAAGCCTGTCCTCAACGGACAGACGATCCTCTGGGCCACAAATCATCGCAGGATGACGCATCCCACAACCATAGAGATGCTCTGCCGCCTGATAGCCGCCTTTCATGTTGTCGGAGACGACGCTTATCATGTCAGAGGCCGCCATGTTGATGGAAACGATCGGGATATCAGAATTTTTGGTATCCAGGTTGAAATCCTTCCAGATGGGAATATGGTGGCAAAAGAGGATCCCCTCCACCTTATGGCTCTTCAGAAAGTTATACGCCCTCTCAAGATCGTTGCCAAACTCGATACCCGAAACAAAGAAAAGGGAGTACTGCCCTCCTGAAAGCCCGCTCTCAATACCGCGGACGATCTGGTTGACGAAGGTCTCGGTTATGTCGGCGGCCAAACACCCGATGATGCCCGAATGACCCCGCTTCATACGTGAAGCATTCCACGAAGGGACATAGCCCAGCCTCTCTATAGCCTCCAGGACTTTCTTCTTGGTAGCCTCTCCAACTGGACGCTTGCCATTGAGGGTATGCGTAACGGTAGCAGGGGAAACACCGGCTGCTTTCGCCACATCTACGATTGTTATCGGTTTACGCATACCACCTCCATTTCGCCCAGTGTAAAGCCTCTTACCGTCTTTGTCATCCAGTGATCGCTACCAAGCGACTCTCCCCTTCCCTAAGCGAATCAGGATCGAATTGATACTCAGAAAGCGAGAAGCCCTTGGGTACCACCAACCGGAAAATCCGTTTTTTGGTGACCCTCCCCATCTTCTTGGTAATTCTTAGCGCCTTGTCCGTAACCTCGAACTCCCACAGGTTGTACCGCTCCTTGCCCAGCTCTGTTTTCCCATCGTCCTCAAAGAACATGGAGAAGGTCACCAAGCCTTTGCTCTTGTTCGGGTAGACAAGCAACTCCACCTCATCGAAGAGGCCATTGTCCAAATGGCTGAGCCCTGGGGAGGTAGCGATTACAGCCCCCTCCTTGGCAAACCAGAGGACTTCCCCGTTGCACGGATAGGATAGGGTGAGGTCGGCCCCCCCCTCATATGCATCGCCATCCTTGTCGTACCACCAAAGCCCTTGGGGCAGATGAACAGCAGCTTCCGCCTTCGATTTTTCCGTCACCAAGACCTTCAGGATCGAGGGGCCGAACAGCGAGTTGACCTCATCGGCCTTGATCTCTGGATCATGAGGGAACTCCAGCAAAAGAGAGCGCTCGATCGGCTTTCCCTGGGTCGCTGCCTCATAGGCACAGCTGTAGAGATAGGGCATGAAGCGATAGTGTTCGAGGATGAGAGAGCGGATGTGGGGAAGTGCCGTGGGATAGGACCACGGCTCGGTCGGGTTCCCATCCTCCCGCCAGGAGTGGATGACAAACCTTCCCTGGAAGACTGCTGACTGACAGGAACGTACCAACAGTTCCTCCTCCGGAAACGAACCAAAGAACCCACCAAGGTCATGGCCGAAGTACGGAAGCCCGGAAAGCCCAAGCCCAATGCCTATATATTGGTTGTACTTGAGTGTCTTCCAGTCACTGACATTGTCACCCGACCAGGTCCTGGCAAAGCGTTGGAGTCCGACATACCCGCTCCGGCTGTAAATCCACGGCCTGGCATCAGGCTTCTCCTCCTTGAAGACCTCATACGAAGCCTCGACCATCTTGATGGGGTAGAGGGTCTTGGTCTTGAAGGCCTCCAAGCCTATGTCCTCCAGTTCCAACTCATTGTTGTCATTCCAGATTCCCGTACACCCGTGGTCGATATACTGGGCCTTCAGCTGGCTCTTCCACCACGCTTTTGCCTCAGGGTTGTTGAAATCAATGAACGAGGCCTCACCTCCCCAGAAAAACTCCTGGTAGGGTTTTCCACCCTTGTCCATTATGAAGAGCCCCTTCTGTTTCAACTCCTCATACCACGGATGGGAAATGAGGATCCCTGGCTTGATGTTCATGCACAGGTTATAGCCACGAGCAGAGAGGGAGGTCAGAAAGGCCTTGTGGTCGGGAAACTTCTGCTTGTTCCACAAGAAGGCATACCGTTTGCCCTCGTTGCTTTTCAGATAGCCTGAGGATACATACATCCCTTCACAGGGTATGGCATGCTCCTCTATCGTGGCAAAGTAGTCGAGAATCCTCTGGGCGGCGTCCTGAGGCTCAGCATAGTTCATTGAAGAGCCAAAGAAGCCGAAACTGAAGAGAGGAGGGAGGGCCGGAAAGCCCGTTACCTTGTAGTAGTTCTCCAGTACCCGATGATACTCCTTGCCCAGGAACACAAAGTAGCTGTACGGCCCACCCTCCACCTCAACGGAGAAGAAGAACGGACTCTCCCTACCCAGGTCCAGGAGCCTGATGAGACTCTGGTCAAACAAGAGCCCGCACATCACCCCTTCCTGGAGGTTCCGTTTGATGACAAACGGGATTGACTTGTACAGAGGGTCGGAATTGGAGGCGTCATAGCCAAGGGAGTCGCGATTGAACATGGAAAACCGTCTTCCTCTCCGGTTGGGAAGCCCACTCTTATCCCCCAGTCCATAGAATTCATCCTCCTCAGCGAGGGGGAAGTTGAAACGGCTGAAGGAGTCCTTCGAACCCTCCTTGGTAAAGCAACGCACCTGGTAGGAGGGAACCACCGTATCGGCGGTCCCTACCCGTCCCCCATGCTGCAGGATGCCTTCATGAAAGATGCTGACCAGGGCATAGGCCTTCTCTATCACCACCCTGCTTTGGCCGCAGTTCAGGATGAAAGACCCGCCTTCCTCAGAGAGGTGGATGGGATGGTCGAGTTCTACCCCCCCAGAGGGGCTGGTAAGGTAGTCGCTCGCCTTGAGAAAGGTTTCATCGATGACAATCTGGTCAAAATGATAGGAAACCTTCACTATTTCAGAGGTGTAGAATTGGATATGTACCCTACCCCCTGCCCCTTGTGCAACGACTACAGATGGGCTGAGGAGCGTACAGGTGTGCAATGAGTGAATGATATGTTTCATAGAATTATCCTTTTACCGATCCTGCTGCAATGCCTGAGAAGAAGAATCTCTGGAACGCGAGGAACACGATGATGACGGGAATGATTGCGATGGTGGTCATGGCCAACAGGTTGGACCAGTTGATCTGCAGCTGTCCCACGAAGTTGGCCAACGCCTGTTGGATGGTCTGCCTTCGGTTATCGGTGATGACTATCAGGGGCCAGAGGTAATCGTTCCAACGCCACATGAAGCTGAATATGGCGAGGGTTGCCACGATGGGTTTGCTCATTGGAACTATCAGGCGAAAGAAGATGGTATGTTCCCTTGCCCCATCGATACGGGCTGCCTCAATCAGGGAGTCAGGTAGGTTCACCAGATATTGCCTGGCAAGGAAGACTCCCGTCGGCGTTGCTGCCGGGGGTATGATGATTCCCCACAGGGAGTTCAACATCCCCAAACCCTTGAGTTGCAGGAAGATCGGGATCATGATGACCTGCAAGGGTATCATGAGCGTTGCTATCATGATGGTGAAGATGAGGTCCCTTCCGGTGAAGATGTACTTGGCCAGGGCATATCCCGCCATCAGGTTGATGAGTACGGTAATGAAAGTAGAGACAACTGCAACAAATACCGTATTGGAAAAATATACCGGGAAATTCCCAGCTGCCAGGCTGGATAGATAGTTTTCGAGGGTCCAGGCTTTTGGGATGAAGGTCAACGGAACCCTGAACAGCTCGCTTTGGGGCTTGAAGGAAGAGAGGACTACCCAGAGTACCGGCAGCAGGGTCACCAAGGATAGGACTATGAGTATTGCATAGTGAAGGAAGACTGAAACTTTTCTCTTACTCATGATCCTGCTCCTTTCCGTTGAGCTTGAACTGCAGGAGCGTGAAGAGGGCGATGATGAGCATCAGTGCAATCGACATGGCGCTGGCATAGCCCATCCTGTCCTCCAGGAAGGCAACTTGGTATACCTGTTGGACGATAAGCTTGGTTGCATAGCCAGGTCCGCCCTTCGTCATGACAGAAATCAGTTCATACGCCTTGAAGGAAGCGATGGTTGCAAGCACCATCACCACCAACAGGGTACTTTTCAGAAGGGGCATAGTTATGAAAAAGAAGGTCTTGGGAGGGGAAGCCCCATCAATCCTGGAGGCTTCATACAGCTCGGTGGGAATGGCCTGTAACCCTGCAATGAGGACAACCATGTAGTAGCCGGCCTGAGCCCAAATGGAGACTCCAATGATGGAAACCATCGACAGGGTGGTGTCAGTCAACCACCGGACGCCTTCACCACCTGACTGGCGCAGGAGATAGTTTATGATCCCCATCTCATCGCCTAGGATGAAACGCCATGCGATACCTACGGTTATCATACTCAGGAGGGAGGGAATATAGAAAAGAGAGCGGAACAGTTTTTCGCCCTTCAGGGTATTCCTATACAGCAGCAAGGCCAAGGCCAATGAGTAGACCATGATCAGGCTGACGGTGAAGAAAGAGTATACCAGCGTGTTGCTGAACGTCTTCCAAAAGACCTCATCGGCGATGAGTTCCTTGAAATTGTCCAAACCGATGAAACGGACAGGGGTGAAGACACCCCACTCGGTGAACGACATCCTCAGGCCCTGGATAGCGGGGATGATGATGAAGGTACCGAAAATGAGGATATTGGGAAGCAAGAAGAGCAGCGGAGCTGCCGTCTGGTGAAAATTTCCCTTGCTGTGTGATTTCATGTAGCTCCCGGGAGGCAGGCAGCCCTGCCAAGAAGAGAATCATCGCTCTCTCCCTCCAGAGGAGGAGGAGAGCGATATCCAATAGCATGCTTACTTGAAATAGGGTGCACCCTTAGTGTCAACATTTGCCGCGGCCTGCTCGGCTGTGATGTTTCCAAGAAGGACTTCCACGATCTGCTCACGGATGTAGGTGGTGACCTTGCTCAGGTTGGTATTCTTCCACTCATCGGCGGTAAAGGCTGGGGTTACCTTCAGTTCTTCCAGGAAGACCTTGAAATCTTCACTGTTGGAGGGATAGGTAACTACTGCATCATTGCGTGATGGGATGTTGAAGGTATCTCTGCTGTAGATCTCATTATGGGTCTTGTCGGCAAAGGCTGCCATGAACTTGAACGCTTCAGCCTGATTTTTTGACCCCTTGAAGGAAGCCACAAACTTGCCACCAGGGACAGAGGAGTTGATGAGGCCCTTGGGCATCCTGACGGCCTTCCACTCAAAATCCTTCACGTTCTTGTTGTAGGTGTTGATATTCCAGCTTCCTCCGATATGGCCTGCAACCAGACCGGCCTGGAAGAGCTCGGCAGGGTTCTCGGACCCGAGCCAGACACTCTTGGGAAGAAGGGCGGCATCGTGCACATGCTTGAACCACTTCAAGGTCTCGATGGTACCGGGATTGTTGAAGTTGATGGAGGATTGGTCTGCATTGAGGAAATGACCACCCCACTGGTACATGATGGTGGAGAAGCGGTGTGGGGTAAAGTCAACGGCAAGGCCGTACTTCATCTTCGGATTGGCTGCAAGAACCTTCTTGATGATGGTCTCCCATTCGCCCCATGTCCAAGTCTTGCTGACTTCGTCCACATCTATGCCAGCATTGTTGAACGCTGTCTTGTTGACCAGCATGCCGTTGGCAGTAGCCTCTGTGGGGTAGGCAACAAACTTTCCATCCTTGTTGGAGGCAAAGGCGACCATGGAGGGAAGATATTGCTTTTTGACTGCTTCAATATCCTGTACATGGTTGTCGATAGGCTCGAGGCTGTCCACTACCACAGAAAGGGTGTTGGTGGTGATGCGGGCAAGGTCAGGGGGATTGCCTCCGCTGATCATCAGCTTGAGCTTCTGGTCGTACTCGTTGTACGCCACAATTTGCAAATCGAGTGTGATGTTTGGATTTGCCTTCAGGTAATCATCCATGGTCTTGAGAAAAACCTCAGACTCATTGCCATCGTTGAACCAGAGCACCGAAAGGGTTACATCTTTCTTGGATGCATCTTCTTTGGCTCCTGCTGCAAAGAGGGTCGTGACGGCAAGCATCACGAGCATCAGTGTTACACAAAGTTTCTTCATACAAATTCTCCTTTATTTGAAATAGCAAATTTACGCAAAACGTTTTTACTGCTTATAGTATAAGAACGGTTTTTTCTATATGTCAAGGTTTTCAGCAGGGAAAATCATCGTAGCCCTTCTCTCGTGGGTCCTGTTTTGAAGACATACTGTATATCCAATGAAACTCCTATACTCATCCTAAAGTGGGCTCAAACCCAAGCCTTTTTCAAAGGCATGCATACAACCAGGTAATTACATCCACATCAGCTAAAGAAGGAATGCAATCAATACCTATCACTCTTTCATAGTGTACATTCAGTCTCAATCCAAAGACCACACTAGATATAGCGTATTCCTTTGTATGGTATTTATGATAAAATAAGACAAGTACGAGAATGAAAATTTGGAGGAGTATGATGAAAGCCACTGACGTTGCTAAGTATGTCATAGATTATTGTTTCAAGAATAATCTCCAAATTAGCAATCTAAAATTGCAGAAAATACTCTACTTCCTCTGGGTTGACTAGTACAAAACAACAAAAAAGAGCTTATTCGACGATAAGATCTATGCTTGGCCTTTAGGCCCCGTCATCCCATCAATCTATCGCGAGTATTGTGCATATGGAAGCCTGCCAATCCTTCCATTCGGGAAAGAGATTGAGACGTTGGATATATCACCTGAAGAAACAGATCTGATAAACTCTCTCATCTCAACCTATGCAAGCATGAGCGCATTTGATCTCGTTGAAAAATCTCACGAACGTGATACCCCTTGGGCCAAGGTCTTCAAGGAAGGTAGCGGCAACAAGTCAGAGATCCCTTTTGACCTCATACAAAAACTTGCCAAATAAACGATGACAGAGACTCAAGCCACTTTACAACAAAAACTCATCGAAATTCTCTATGAGCTTTAATTAGGCTATTCCTGTAAAGCGAACACCCTACAGTAACCAATAGGCGCCTCCATAGAAAAAAGAGGTAAAACTCTCAGGTAATCGTTCCCAAACGTTACCCCCCTACAACAACCCCACCTTCCTCAGCTCATCCTTCATCGCCGGCCTCTTCCTGTACACAGGGGTGAGGGTTTCCAGGCACTCGTTGGCAGCGGCTTCCCCACCAAGGGCAACAAGCTCCGTCAGCAAGGAGGCAAGCCTTGCATAATCGCTGCGGTCCTTCACACTCTCGCTCTGGGTTAGGACAAGCTGGATATAGAGGGCGAACACCTCTTCTGCATAGGTGGGAATGAGGCTATTTGCATACCGTTGCACCAAGCTGGGATAGTGTTGCACATAGGAGAGCAGGCGCCTATATTGCTTCTCTTCCTGCAGGACATCGGCATAGAAGTACCGGGTTTTCCCCTGCCGTGTAGAGGTGGCATCGCTGCGTTGTAGGTCATCAAGCAGGCCATCGACAACAGCCTTCCATTCAGCCTTGGAGTAAGAATTTTTGAGTATGGGATAGTACCCAAGGTCCCCTGAAGAGAGGAACTCCCTGGCAAGCTTTCGAACCTGCTCAGTGTTTCCACTGGCCTGGTAGACGGTGAAGCGGAGTTCTTTCCACTGCAAGGCACCTCTGGCATGCTCAAAGGAGTCTTCCCTCTCCTGCACCAGATGCTCGGCCAGGGAGTACTCCTTCTTGTCCAGAGCATGGCGGAATGCAAGCAGGCGCAAGGAATCATAGGTGAGATAGCGCAGGGCAAACGCTTGGGCTTCCTCCTCTTTTTTCTGCCTGAGCAACAGCTGGTGTTGTAACAACAGGTAGCGATCAGAAGATTCACACCCCGACCAGTCTTGTGCCTCATGGGCATGGACCAGATAGGCCTGCAGGCGGTTCTGTTCCTCTTCTTGTTCAGCAAGACCTATACAGAGGGAGAGCAACAAGGCCTGGCTCTTCTGGGCATAGCCTTCGACCTCGGCAAAGAACAAGGAGAAAAGAGGCGAGGTATCTTCTCTTGGTATGGCTTCAAGGTCAAAAAGGTCGACAACCTGCTCTACCACCCCCTCTTTCAACTCCTCAAGGCTTCCACTCTCAACCTCGATACCTGCAATTTCATGGAGCATACCTGCACATATCGAACCGGCAAACTGAAAACGGCCAAAGGATAGGGCAGTACGAGCCATGGCAAGGTATTCATCGATGGTCTTTTGTAGCGTATTGGTGAAAGCCCAATCCCCGTCATCCTCATCTTCATCCTCATCATCTTCATCCCAGTCATTGGAATAGCTAGTACTGACCCAGTGTAGGGAGTCCTCTGCCACTTCCCTGAACCTGGTCCTGAGGCTTTCCAGGATGTGGACATCATCGGAAGAGGGAAACTGTGCAAGAAGTGCAGAAGCCAAAGCCCTGTCCTTTTGGGCATAGGAGAGCAAGAAGGCGATCAGTTCCTCCCTGCTCCGCTCTTGGAGAAGCGGGTTGAGGTCTACTGCTTCGGCCTTTTCCTCTGGTGTGTCTTGGCTTGCATTGAGCAAACAGCGAAGTGCAATGAGCACTGCTGCCTCATGCTTGCAGTGATCGTCCCAGTCGTAGGGACAGGTGCAGCTGATCGCCTCAATTTCCCTGTGCTCATCAATAGTTACCTCTACCTCATAGAGCTGAGAGCCCATCACCTTGGCAAGGTAATGCCCTTTGTCAATGCACTCAAGGCTACGTACAGCCTTTTCATGAAAGTAGGCAAGGCCCCGATAGAGGATGGTTGAGGAAATATATGCTTCAAAGTCGTCTAGGTTCATGGCCCCTCCAAAGAAGCTTATGATAGCATAGGTGCCAATGATGGAAAAGCAAGGGTATTGTGCTTGGTTTGGTTTTGTTTGGTTTGTGTCTTGATGGTTGCTTTCCCCCTTTTACCTCCTCTCTATCTCCTGTACAATGGAGGCATGAATACAGCAACCAAAGAGATATGCAAGGCCTTTTCCAAGGGCTATGAGGAAGTGGACGATCTTATCATGAACTGGGGAAGGGAGAACAAGAGCCTGAACAAGGATCTTAAGAAGATCAAGGCCCTGGATACCAATGCCCGCTATCCTGCAGGATATGGCAACATGAGTGCAGGCAACTACCTGCTAGGTCTTGTCCTTACCGATCCTGCCATGCTGGAGAAACTCTACAAAAAGCATCTTCCAACCCTGGGGGAAAAAGGCAAGCAGGTATGCAGCTACTGGAAGGAGCACCCCGCCTACTGGCAGTACTTCTCCATCAAGGAGATCCTGAAGGACGACTTTCTTACCATAGTCGACCTTCTGGGTGGGCAAGAAAGCCTGCTCTACTCCCCTGGCATCAGCTCGATGCAAAAAAAAGGTGACTCAAGGGGCAAGCACTACCTCTGCCTGATGCTCCCCAATGGAGGGTGCCTACAGACAGCAGGGATCATCAGGTACAACTCCCTCAGTGTTTCTGACTTCCTCTTCTATTGTGATCTCTTTGCCCCTGGCGAGAGCCTCAATACGGTCATCAACACCCATTACAGCGAGTTCTTCGCCCTCGATGAGATCTCCACGCTTCCAGTTGTCATGCACAGGGGCAGCGAGGTGCTCTACACCTGGCAGCCCTTCACCCTGGAGAGTTTTGACCTCGCCCTTTTGGGTGGAGAGTGGTACACCAAAGAGATCGGCAACCAGGTCAGGTATTCCCTCCAGGAACCCGATGCATCGATGATGACCGTCCCTAACGGAAACCTGCTCGCTGAGGACTTCCCCTCCATGGGCTTTTCCCTCTACCGGGATACGAAAACAGGTGCGATGGCCATCAACACCAACGCCCTAGATTCCTATGCCATCATCGCCTCCCTCCTTGAGCGCGCCTACCCTACCCTGGCCTTACCCAAGCAGCCAGAGGTGGCCATCTCGATGGCCCTCTTCTCGCTGCTTGCCAACATGGACCTGGACCTTCCCTGGTCACTCTTCAAGAAGTTCATGAACTACAAAAAGGAAGCTGAAGAAGAGAAAGCCCAGAGCCCTGACATGGCAATGATCAATGCGCTATTGAAAGAGTACATGGAGGCACAGAATTCCGGTAGGATCTTCGACGCAAATGCCTATTGCAAAAAAAGCGGAATGGACCTTGAGATGGCGGAAGGGATCATCCAGTCGATCCAGGAAACCTATGAGAAGAACATGCCGACCTTTGAGGTATCTTCTGAGGACCGGCAGTATGAACTCTCAGGGTGGCCAGTCCCCCCTCCAAAGACCCGACGGCTGTTTGCTGACGGCCTGGAGCACTCCCTCCTCTTTACCTACGATGAAGGGCCGAGGACCCTGGATGCATTTAATGCACTCACTGGGGGAATCTACAAGAAGGCCATCTTTGAAGAGGGGCTACTGGGCGTCATAGAGGATTTCTTCCTTGATTTCTTCCCTGATGAAGGCCTGGCCCTTACCATTGCGAACTGCCTGGTATGGATGCTCTTCTACAAGGGAAGGGAGTGGGTGCCTGTACGAAGCTATGCCATAGAGATGCTCAAGCTCTTCCCCCATCCCATCCAGAGGGCCTATTCTGAGGCTGAGACCTTCATACAGGAGTTCAGCTCCTTTACCAGGAAGGTACTCTGTGGTGGTGGCATCTGCACCCTCAAGGCCCGTCCAAAGGCCTCTGAGGTAGTGAGCGGAACCTATGCCATCAAGGGCAGCGATGCCTTCTTCAGCTTGGTGGAAAGGGTCAATGCCTAGAGGGGAACTCCAGTCCTAACGCTGTTTCAAAGAGCGGTTCGTCCCTCATAGGGGCCAAACCGCTTGAAGCCTTCAGAAAACGCTCCATCTAGAACAGGGCCATGTGCCCTATTTTCCCTTTGGAGAAAGCATAGAGGCCATTGATACTGAAAATCCAACTGTACCCCTCTTTCTGGTTTCAGATTGCAGAATTCATCCTTCGATCTCTCACGACGACAAGGGGGGGGGCTAGATGTCATATCACGCAATCTGCCTGGGGTTTCATGGCAAGGATAGTCTTCACCAATTCATGGACTGAAGTTCCTGGGTTAACCGGTAGCCCATCACTGCCAATTCTACTTTTCTCGGATCTTTCTATCGCCATCAGAACATTCTCCCGATAGTCAGCTTCTCGAAGATTGGTCTTATTGTATGAGCCAAGTTTTTTCCTAATCAAGAATTCCATCTCCTTACTTTGAGAGATTTCTTCAGGAGGCATCTCTGCAAAGTGGAGATATAGCCAGAGTTCAAAGCAAGGAGAACTTACTAAAAGGTGTATTGGTTTGCGTTGAATACTCTTATGGAAAACTTCTTTAATTTGTGTTGGAAAAGGCGACCTATCCCTATCGATGACTAGCCATAACGAATCTCCACTTTGCAGTTGGTAGTTCTCAAGGTTTTTTTCAGGCTATCAAGAACATATATTGGAGCCGAACGGCCCTCTTCTGAAGAAACAAATTCGTCTGCATCTTTATCGAACGCTGTTGCATATGAAAATCTGGATACTACCTAGTACTCAGGATTATATGTACCGATTCTTCTGAGGGTGCAAGTTTTTCTGTGCCCATCAACTCTTGGATGTGGGGTGGTCAGAATTTTCCGCATTGCTTTCTCGTAATTCCCTTTCAATAAACCGCTTGGGTGATACGTCCTGCAAGAAAAGGAGCAAATAGGTTTCGGCTATGCTCCCTCTTTCCAGACCCGGGCAATAAAAGAAAGGCTAGCGTTAGAACCTGTGTAGGTTGTACCACTAGCCCCATTATCCCATGCCAATCCAAGATTTACTCAGCCTCAACAGGCTCCTCAGCAAAGCTCTCCTGGCTCAATTGCACAAAGGAACTCTTGCCTTCCACCCCGTAGAGCAGCAGTTGGTCAAGGTACTCTATCGCAGAGCGAATCTTTGACCGAAGGAGATAGCCCCCACGGTCAACCGTGGAGAACATCTTCTCAAGGTTGACCTGGGGTTGCCAGCCATACGCCTTGCCGTGGAAGAAAACGATCTTCTCCAACACCTCGCTGATCTCCTTTTCACTCAGGGGATCGAGCTGAGGGGCATCCACTATGGCCTCCATCACGCTCTTGATGGGCTCTTCGTCATCTGGATAGACCTCTGCGAGGTTCTGGAACTCCTTCTTTGACTCAATGACATCCTCAACATAGGAGGAAGTAAAGGCAAACATGGAGAAGGTCGACTCCAGTTGTTTTGCAGGAAACAGGAATTTTGCCATATTCTCATAGGCCTTCAACCGGGTCTTCTTGCCCAGCCTACCCACCAGCTCAGACTCATCGAAGAGGATGACCCACCCCTTGTAGCCCAGCTTCTTGAACAGGTGGCTGAGGAAGGCCACATAGTCCTGGGAGTGCTTGCTCTTGGAAAAGTTCACATTGAAGGAGACCTTTTCGTCGAAGATACGGCGATAGATCTTCTTGATCTGCAGGTTGGTGACAAAGTCCCCCTCCAGATCAGTCTGCAACAAGAACTGCTCGTCCTGGTCATCGGTATTCAGCAACGAACGCAGAAGATAGTAGAGCCTGTCAGTCTCAAGCTGGGTAGCGGCAAACAGCAGCAGGTCACTGGTAAGGGGTGCATTGGGGGTAAGGCAGGAAAGTTCCTGGGAGAACCCTGGCTGGAGCCTGTTGGGGAGGTAAGTATTGCTCACCAACTTCTGGTAAACCAGGTAGAGCTTGTCCAAAGGGGTCTCCTTGCTCAAGGAGAGCATGGAGACCACCATGTTGTTCTTGTGTGCAAGGTTGAACACCGTGTTGAGCAGGTGGGTCTTGCCCTCACCATACTTGCCACAAATGACCATGCCCTCGCTCAAGTCGTCGGCAACCACAGAGTCAAGGCGGCTGACTATCTCTTCCAACAACTGTGGCCTGGCTTCACTGAAACACTGCCCAACAGCCCTGGAGGGGATACCCGAACGCAGGGCCTCTATCATATGCCTCGCCTCAAAATCAAAGCTCATACACTGCCTCCTTCATCGCTCTCTTCCCGAAAGCCCAGGGTCGCCTGTCCCACAAGACGGGGCAGGGAAATGCCTCCCAGTTTTGCCTGTCTGATGAGCTGCTCAGCCTTCGCTTCGTCCAGAACAGTGGCGGTAACATCGACCTTGCCGACAACCTGCGCAAGGCGCCTGGACATCTCGACCAACAAGGCTGGGGAGTACTCCTGCTCAGCAACCCGGTCCAGGTCCACAATATCGGTGAACTTGTTGATGCGGCTACCAAGGATCTCATTCTGGATACGCATCCAAAGCGCCTGATAGGACTTCATACCGGTATTCTCATTGTCCAAAAGCTCACGCCCAAAGGCAAAGACAACCATGATGTTCCTGAAATTGTCTATGTCATCTATCAGCTGGCGGATGCTCTCGTAGGTATCCTCACGCTTCATCTTGGTGTAGTTCATCGGGTTCAGACCCGACTTGTCCACCAGTACCTCAAGGTTGTCGATGGTGACCAACAAGCCGGAGTATCCGCTGAGCTTCACCAACTCGGAGAGGGACCGGAGCATGTTGCGTGCATTGTACTTGGTTATCTTGCTTGGGGCCAAACCCAAGGGGCGAAGGGTGGCAAGCCTGATTTTCTTGTCACCATGCATCCAGTCAAGCAGGAGAGCCTTGTTCTGCTCTTCCAAAAAAGGGTGTCCCAGCATGCCGCCGCAGATGAGGCTGCAGGCAAGGGCAAAGTTATTGTCCAGATGTGGATTGTCCAGGAAGAGCCCTTTGAGGAGCATCCTGATCTCCCTTCGGTTGATGGCATCGGCCATGCCTCTCTGGGCCAGCAGGTCAAGGAATGTCATTCCCTCAGGGATGTCCTTGGGCGAGAATGCCATCGCTTCGATCACCTTGTCCCTGCATCTCTGGAGCAGGCCCAGGATATTGCTTTGCGAGAGGATCTCAAGATACACCTCCCGAAAATCATTGAGCCAGATATCCCTTGCAGAAAAGGCGACGGTCACATACCCTTCCTTTCTGGCAAGGTTGGTGACAAGGCTGAGGGTGTGGGTCTTCCCACTGCCCCGTTGCCCTGTCACGAACTTGATCTTGCTGCCGCCCTCCCTGATGAATTCACAAAAATAGCGTTCCCGCCAAAAGTCAGTTATGAACTGAATCCCAACGGTGAGCTCATTGAGCAGCTCCTCGTTTTGCGGAACCTCCCCAAAGGAGAGTTGGGCAACCGTTGTTGTGATCTTAGGGTTTTCACCAAGTGTTTCAGACATGCAGCACCTCGTTTAGTGGTAGTTCTGTTAGAACAGGCGAATGGTGGCCAGGAATTCCTCACGGCCGTTGCCGTCCAGGATACGGATGCCCTTCTTCCCATCACGGCTGGTCCCCCATTGGATTTTCCTTCCATCCTTGATCTCTACAGAGGAGCCAACGGCATAGAGCCTGGCCAGGTCAAAGGCATAGCTTTGTAGGTCATAGTCCTTTCTGAAGCGGCTCATGGGAACCATGTAGTTGTAGAGCTTCTGCAGGTAGAGGTCGGTACCGGGGTTCTTCCCTAGGTCAGCAAGGGCAAGGTCGTAGGCAACAATGAGTTCGGAGGCAAACTTGTTGGCATTGAAGGAAGCCTTCAGCAACTTCTCCTGCCCTTTCTTGATGGCCTGCACCAAGACTACAGGACGGAGGCAGGCTACCTTCTTGCGGTCGAGATAGATATCCTGGTTTTCAACATCGATTCGGACCTTATTGGGAAACATCTCAAAGTTGGGGGATGAGCCTGTAACGTCCACACCGTTTTCAGCACATTGTTCCAGCATCTGGGAGACAAAGTCACCGCTTTCGATATATTCTTTCCCATCGAAGCTGGAAACAAGGCTCTCTATTTCCTGCAGGAGGGAGGTAACCTCTGCACTGACGCTCTTCATTACAGCGGTGTCGGTGATGCATCTGCTGATGTCTCCACCCTCCATCTCCTTGGAGATGGCCTTCTCTAGCTTCGCCAAGAGTTTTGTCTTATCTTTCAAGCTTTTTTCCAGGTTCTGGTACTGGATAAACAGGTCTTCGTAGTTCATGGATTCTCCCTAAAAGGTATGGATGTGATCGTCGAAATGATAGGGCATAGGAAAAGGTATTTCAAGAGGAATAGAAGAAATACTTCTTCTTCCCCTGCATGCAACGCAAACATAAACCTGTGCTGCTTTTCTTGGTTTCACCTTACCCAAAAAGCTGAACACCCCTGCTGTGCTCTTTTCTGGATATTGCACCCTCTTTGTGGTACCTTCTTCATAGCCACTGTACAAAAGGAGCCTTGTGCCATGAAACTGACCCTCTACCCTTGGCAGGAAACATGTCTAGAAGCCTGGAAGGAACACCAGAGCCGAGGCATCATCCAAGTGGTGACCGGTGGGGGAAAGACCATCCTCGCTCTCGCTGCAGCGAAGAAGCTGCAGGAAGACCTGACAGGCAAGCTCCAGGTGAAGATCATCGTCCCAAAGCAGTTCATGGTCGCCCAATGGAAGGCGGCTCTACTCAACCATCAGGAGACCTTTGGGGTCAGGAAGGATGAGATAGGCAGCTACTCAGGGCTTCACAAGGATACCCCTGACAAGCGGTATATGATCTACGTGGTCAATTCGGCACGCTACAAGCTTTCCAGCCATGTGGCTGAGAACCTGAAGAAGGGGGAACCTGTCCTCATCATAGCTGATGAGTGCCACCACTATGCCAGTTCCGAGAACCGCAAGATATTTGATTTCATGCGCCTCCTTGATGAGGACAAACCCCAGCAATACTTTTCCCTGGGCCTTTCAGCAACACCCCAGACTGAGGGATTTTCCACCATCCTGGTACCTGCCCTGGGCCCGCTATTCTATGCATACGGATTCTCCGATGCCATAGAGGCCCAGGTTATAAACAGGTGTGTGCTCTATAATGTTGGGCTCTATCTGAATGGGAAGGAAGAAAGCGAATACTTTGCCCTGACTGACAAGATATCCAATACCATCAAACGGCTGCTGACCATATTCCCCGAATTGAATAAGGTTGCCCAAGAGAAGTTCTTCCCCATGCTGCAGATGTTGGCAAAGAAGCCCGAGAGCATGGCAGGGGGCTTTGCCCTAAAACTCATCTTCCTCTTCTATAGGCGTAGGGAAGTTGTCTATGCTGCCGAAGCCCGGGTGCTCGCGGCCCAGGCTTTGGTTACAAGGCTGGACCACAGGGCAAAGGTCATCATCTTTGGGGAGCGCATCAGCCAGACCGACCTACTCTACCTTGCCCTGGACAAGCAGTATCCCAATAGGGTTGCCCGCTACCACAGCGGGATGGGTGAGGTTGCAAGAAAGCATGCCATTGACCGATACAGGGATGGGGAGGTACGGATACTGGTATCCTGCAAGGCTCTCGATGAGGGCTTTGATATCCCCTCTGCCGATGTGGGCATCGTCCTCTCATCCAACTCGGTGCAACGCCAGAGGGTCCAGAGGTTGGGACGCATCCTCCGCCGTTCCTCCAACAAGGGCGTCTCAAGCCTTTTCTACCTATACATGGAGTGTACGGTGGAGGACAGTGCCCTGCTTGAACATGGCATCGAGGGGGTGGAGGAGTTCCTCCTCAACTACAAGACTGAGTCTGACAGCTTCACCAATCCCGCGTATGACCCAATAGCCCAGGAGATAGTGGACAGGCTTGCCAATAGGGCAGAGACAGACCTTCTTGAGACTACAGAGCACTATCTTGACCTTGGCAGGGTCCGCCCCGACTGGCTCGAAAGTGAAGAAGAGCTAACCCTAAGGCTCAAGGGTGCCAGGGGTCAGGACGAGTTCAACTACTGGATCTGTATGAGGGAAGTGGCAAGGGAGCGAAAGAGACTTGGTATGGTGGGCCATTATGACAAAGACCCGGAGAGTGGGAATGATATTGGCATAAGCCTGAGGAAAATAGCAAGCGAGAACGTAACATAATTAGCGCAAACAGAATCCTAGAAGCAATTCTCATAGCTCTTCTCCGACGGGGGAACACTGTCGTAAAGATAGGTACCCCACCATATCGTCCATCCAAGTACGCCCTATCTACCTTCCTGTCATTTCGTTCATTGAACTCTTCAAGAGAATAGAGTTTAGTCTCTCCCTTACGCTTTTCTACAAACCAGATTTCATCACGCCTAAGCAAATTGAAGTCCAATAGCCGGGATTCATGGCTGGTCACCAACAACTGGATATCATGTTTTCCTGCATGTTCAAGAAATTTACGCACGAACTCATAGGTGACTTGCGGATGTAAGCATCGGTCAAGTTCATCAACCACAAATACCCGACTCTCAGTAGTGAGAAGGATTTCCGCTAAATCCATGATTCTTATGGTCCCATGCGACTCTTCATCGATTGAAAAATCTTGGCCATTGGCATGGCGAAAGAAAATTTTTTTCATTTCATAGTCATCTCTATCAACTTCTTTTGAAATACTCACAAAATTATGCTTATCACGTAGCAGGATAGTAAGATTTCGTAAGGAGGGATTTTCTTGAAATTGTTTTTTTGCTTGATCCTCGAATAGAATCAACTGTTTTTGTAGTAACGAAGAGATTTCTCCAGGTTTCAAAACATCATTTACAATCTCTACTATATCGGTATCAAAGCTTTGCAGCAGAGCAGAAACCTCTTTAAGTTTTTGATCAACAAGAAATGTGGTTCCAGATGTAACAGGAACATTTGGTTCACTAGCAGCAAATTTCTTTGAAAACCATTGATAGACCAACTGAAACACAGAAAATTCAGGATATTCTTTGAACAAATTTATTTTGTTGGTATTCATCCCTGTCAGAAAGAGCGCTGAAGAATCCCCTTGCATATCATCCGCATAAATGTGTAGGCGCTTTTCAGAAAGACTTGAAAACTCTTTCCCAATCTCAGTCTTGCCAGAGACAAGATCCCGTATGAAAATAGGAGAATCTTCTCCATTCGGACCTAGCTTA
>NZ_JAVSNJ010000020.1:0-48459 GCF_032144095.1 Sphaerochaeta sp. PS | reverse complement strand
TATGCATACTCCAAATATATATAATGTTAGCCCTCTGTATATTTTGTTTATACAAAAGGGTTTATTCTAGTTTGGGAGTTTCTTTTTTCACCCATGTTTTTACTCCAAATAAAAACAAGAAAAAAGGAACTCGTTTTTTTTGGAGATGTAACAAATGAATGCTAGACTTGCATGCGAAACTCAGACAAATCAGTATTTGGAACAAACCCAGCTTTTGGACTACTCACATCCGACGATCACCAAACTTATAGCTGGTCATGGGTGGACTACCTGTAAGAGTCAGACAGAGCTCATAGACCAGATCTACACCTTCGTGCGTGATGAGATCCCCTACGGCTATTCTGAGTCCTTCACTGTAAACGCTTCCCAGGTCCTCCTTGATGGATATGGCAATTGCCTCTCAAAGAGCACGCTTCTGATGGCCCTGCTCAGGGCAGTTGGTATTCCCTGCCGTTTCCATGCCTCGACCATAAGCAAAGTCATATATCGGGGGCTCCTGCTTCCACTGAGTTATAGGATTGCACGAGACCAACACTACCATGCTTGGGTAGAAGTTCTGTTCAACAACAGATGGCTCGAGTTGGAGGGGCACATCATCGACAAACCCTATTTGCAGAAATTGCAACAAAGGTTCCCAGACTACATGGGTAGCTTCTATGGATATGGCATAGCAGTGCTTAATTTCAAGAATCCTGACAACAGATGGCAAGAGAACCACACCTATGTGCAGCATAAGGCGGTTGAGACTGATTTGGGAACCTTCCATACTCCAGATTCCTTCTTTTCCCAGTTTCCCAAAGCTGGGTCCTACACAAAATCCTTCCGCTACAAGACCATCATCAAGAGAAGACTCAACCACTCCATCACAGCAATGAGGAACAGCAAGCAATAGGGAAAGAAAATATTCCAACCAGTCTCCACTGCCCTTCCCCCCCCCTTTGCTTGCAAGAGAGAGCGAACTTCGGTATAACGGTCCTATGGACGAACTACCTTCCGGTCTTATAGATTCCCATTTCCACCTCCTTGCCATGCAAAAGAAAGGTATTGATATCTTTAGCTTGATGGAGGAGATGCAGCGCCTCAACATGCAAGGAGTAGACATCGGAGTCGAATTCGATGATCTGGACGAACGGTCAGAACTTGTCTCGCCCTTTCCCTTCATCCATCTCAGTGCAGGTATCGGACCCTGGGGGGTCGCCGAGGGCCTGCTGCCAGTTGCCCAGCAACTTGGCCAGATGGCCGCTTCCCTATCCAGGCACAAGGTTTGCGCCATAGGTGAGATAGGCTTGGACAACTATTGGAACTACGGGACCAAGGAGAGCCAACAAGATTTGTTTGCCTCACAGATGGACCTGGCAGAAGAGTTGGGCTTGCCCATCATTGTACATACCAGAGAGGCAGATACCCAGATGATGGACATGCTGGTAGGCAGGACCTTTTCAAGACAGGGCATCATGCACTGTTTCCAGGGTTCCCCTGCCCTTGCCAAGCTCGCAATTTCCAAAGGGATGTTCATCTCCTTTGCAGGGCCCCTGACCTATAAGGGAAACGATGCCATGAGGGAACTGTGCAAATCAATCCCACTCGACCATATGCTCCTGGAAACCGACGGCCCCTACCTCAGCCCTGTCCCCCAGAGGGGAAAAACTAATACACCCCTGCATATGGTATATATCTATGAGTATGCCTCGTCACTGTTGAACGTACAAAGGGAACAGCTCATTGTGCAGATGGCCACCAATTTCTCTACATTCAGCGGCTGAAAAGAAGAAGATTCACGGTTCTGCCTTCCTACAGGGCCTAGAACCCCTCTGTCCCGGTTGACCAGTTTTGCTAGATTGAGTAACTTTGTACCGAATCAATACCTTACCTTTAAGAAGGAGCAATCTATGACATCCTATAAGGACCTCGGCCTGGTCAATACCAGAGACATGTTCGCAAAAGCAGTGAAGGGTGGCTATGCCATTCCTGCATACAACTTCAATAACATGGAACAGCTCCAGGCTATCATACAGGCCTGCGTAGAAACCAAATCTCCTGTAATTCTCCAGGTTTCCAAGGGAGCCCGTGACTATGCAAACATCAATCTGCTCAGAAACATGGCTCGTGGAGCAACTGAGTATGCCAAGGAACTTGGATTTGATATCCCTGTTGTCCTGCACCTCGACCATGGCGACAGCTTTGAGACTTGCAAAGAGTGCATTGACAACGGCTTCTCCTCGGTCATGATCGATGGTTCCCACCTCCCCTATGCTGAGAACGTTGCACTGACCAAGAAGGTCGTAGAATACGCACACAAGTTTGATGTGACCGTGGAAGGTGAATTGGGCGTGCTTGCTGGTATTGAGGATGAAGTGTCATCAGCTGTCAGCCACTATACCAAGCCTGAAGAGGTCCTTGATTTTGTCTCCAAGACAAAGGTTGACTCACTTGCCATCAGCATCGGGACCAGCCACGGAGCAAACAAGTTCCAGCCTGAACAGTGTACCCGCAACGCCGAAGGCGTGCTTATTCCCCCTCCGCTTCGCTTCGACATCCTCGAGCAGATCGAAAAGATCCTTCCTGGCTTCCCCATCGTATTGCATGGCTCTTCCTCTGTTCCCATGGAATATGTGACCATGATCAACGAGCATGGCGGCAAGCTCAAGGACAGCGTAGGCATCCCTGAGGAACAGCTTCGTAGGGCAGCAAAGAGCGCAGTCTGCAAAATCAACATCGACAGCGATGGAAGACTTGCCATGACAGCCATCATCCGCAAGGTGCTCGCAGAGAAGCCCGGTGAGATCGACCCCCGCAAGTACCTCGCCCCAGCCCGTACGGAACTGAAGAAAATGTACATGCACAAGAACGAGAATGTATTGGGCTCAGCTGGCAAAGCCTGACCTGGAGTATATCTGAGCAAGCCATCCGAAGAGTAATCGGATGGCTTTTCACACCGTATTATAGGACAGCACTTTGACATAGGTTTCTGCTTATGCTATATTTGATAGCGCTGGCTATATTGGCAGGCTAACCCTATAAAAAACCGTGGTTTCCCAGAAAACACTAAGGAGTTCGATTGGCTACGAAGGATTTGAGGATCAACAGACAGATCCGTGCTAGAGAAGTATTCGTTATTGATGCAGAAGGAAATCAGAAAGGCGTTATGAGCACATTTGATGCTGTGATGCTGGCTGAAGGAGTTGGATTGGACCTGGTGGAGGTTTCCCCAAATGCTAACCCTCCAGTTTGCAAGATACTCGACTTCGGAAAGTACAGATATGAGCAGGAAAAAAGACTCAGAGATGCCAAAAGAAACCAAACAGTAGTCAAGATGAAGGAAATCAGGATGCAGCCCAAGATCGAGAAACACGATCTTGAGACAAAGTCCAAGTTCATTGCGGATTTCCTTGGTGAAGGCAATAAGGTAAAAGTCAGTATCCGATTCCGTGGCCGAGAACTTGCTCATACCGAGCTGGGTAAGGTTGTTCTGGATAAGATACTTGCAAAGCTTACCGAACTTGGTGTAGGGTATAACCTTGACCGTGGGGCTCTTATGGAAGGCAAAATGATGAGCATGATCATCAGCCCCCTGAAGAACCAACCCGTGGCCAAGAAAGAGAATTAGAAACAGTATCCCGCATGGGATAGTGAATATGCTGCTCCAAGGGGTTCTTGTTCCTTGAGAGCGCAAGTTTGGAAGGTGCACAAAATGCCCAAAATGAAAACAAGACGATCCGCCAACAAGCGGTTCCATGTTACAGGAACTGGTAAGGTCCGCTACAAAAAGCAGGGACTTCGCCATATTCTCACCAAAAAGAGCAGTAAGCGTAAGGGTAACCTTCGTGCGACTGGTATCCTATCAGATGTGGAAGCTAAACGGGTCAAGTCCATGCTTCCCTACGCATAGGAGGGTGGAAATATGCCAAGAGCAGTAGACGGAACAAAACACAAGGACAGACGTAAGAAGATTCTGAAGCTCGCAAAGGGCTACTATGGTCGCAGAAGCACCAACAACCGTGTTGCAAAAGACGCAGTTGCCAAAGCTGGTCAGTATGCATACCGTGGTCGTAAAGAGCGAAAGCGGGATTTCCGCAAGCTTTGGATCGCCAGAATCAGTGCAGCAGTGCAGGCTGAGGGGATCAACTACTCCCAGTTCATGCATGGCTTGACTCTTGCCAATATCGAGATCAACAGAAAAGCCCTCTCCAATATGGCTATTGAAGACAAAGGCACTTTCTCTGCTCTCGTTTCACAGGCCAAGGTTGCCCTGGGCAAATAAGCCCAAGACAGTTCACCGAGATTTGTTAAGGAGGGGCTATGTCATTTGTTGATACTGTTCAGATGCTGGAACTGCGGACCAAAAAGGCTGCAGGCCTCATAGCAATGCTGCGAAAAGAGAAGGCCGAGCTACAAGAAAGGTTCGATCTGGTAAATACGCACAATGCTGAACTGGAAGAGTATGTGGAGAAATTCACTACCAGCAACAAGCTCATTGAAGATAGCATTGCCAATGCAATGGAAAATCTTGCAACCATCGAAGGGTTGGATGATATTCCTCTCATGGATGATGCAGCTCTTGAGTTGGAAGCTGCCGAAGGATTCTCTGTCGGAGATTCCAACGGTTCTGATGAAATCGATCTTGATATCCTTTTGGATGAATCTCCTAGCCTTTGAGAAAGCACAGTACGTGTGCGGATTAAGTCCAAGAGAACGGGGCCAGATGGCCTCGTTTTCTTTTCTCTTAACCCTCTTTAACAAACCCTCTTCTTATTGTAGGATAGAGGTGAGGCAGGACAGCCTGCCCAAGATATTTGACATTTTCCTGCGGTGTACGCTTGGAGCAATCGTCTCTTGGCTCAACTTACACATATGGGATACGGCATAGCTGATTTGCATTGATCCGACTTCTTCGGAAGTTTAATGGAACAGAATTTTCAGCTCAACTGGTTTCCCCCTTGAACCATAGGTTCAAGAGCTAGTTCCGAGACCGGCACTGCAGGTTTTATCTTATACACAGGATTATTCCATGACACAACCAAACAAAGCCCTAGAAAACCTGGTCTTTATTCGTCTCCCCTCCTCCATGGAGCGCAATCTTGATGGTTTCCGTATAGACCCATCAATCGAAATACCCATCCAGCTACCAGCAGGGCAGACTTCCCTTGAGGCGACAAGCGACATCAGCATAGAACTGCTCGTGGCAGGAATGCTGAAGATCATAGCATTTGACCCCGACCACAAGAACTTCTCCTACTACCGTGACTTTGTCCTCACCGTACAACAAGATGCGGTGCAGGAACTGAATCTGGCAGCCATTGCCCAGGAGCAGAAAGGCAATTTCGATTTTGCTGAAGAGCTCTTCTTGACGGTCAACCATCTTGCACCCATGAGTGCAACCTTTATCAACCTTGCAACCTTCTACAGCAAACGTGCAGCCTTGGACTCAACAAAAGGCACCGCATATGATTTCTATCAGCAGAAAGCAATGGAAACCCTCAAGGAGGGAGTCTCCCTCTTTGAGGATGATGCCCAACTGCTCAGCGAGCTTGGCTTCTTCCACCTCTACCAGGGTAATGTCGAAATTGCAAAAGAGTATCTCGACCGTTTCCTTGAGGTTGCAGAACCAGGGGAGAAGAGAACCCATGTGGAAAAAATCATGGGAGACATCAACAACAAGCTGAACAATGACAAGGCCCTGATGCAGGCCTATGACCAGATTCAGATGGGAAAAGAAGAGGAAGCCCTTGGCAACCTCGAGCTCTATCTTGCAGAAAACCCCAAGGTATGGAATGCATGGTTTCTCAAGGGTTGGGCCCTTAGGCGGCTTAGTCGCTTCGAAGAAGCTGAAAAGCCATTCCTCACCTGCCTTACCCTAGGGGAAAGCAGCAGCGACATCTACAATGAACTCTCCATCTGTGCCTTGGAAACAGGAAAGACTGCATTGGCCAAGAACTACCTCAATACTGCCATCGACCTCGAGGAGACCAACCTGACCCTTCTTTCCAACCTAGCCTACCTCCATCTCAAGGATGAGGAGTGGGATGAGGCGAGGGAGTTCCTCGAACTTGCCAGAAATATCGACCAGAATGACCCTGTGATCGTTCGACTCATGAACGATTATGAACAAACCACAGGCGAAAAGCTTTCCGACCCCATCGTCCAGCAATTTGTCGACACCTCCGAACTCAAGGAAAAGGAGCATTCCATGGAGAAGAAGGAAAACCCGTTCTTTATCCAAGGCAAGGAAGGCAGTGCTGAGGTTGAGGTGTCGTTTGAGGAAATGGCCGATGATGAGACAGGGGAGTGATGAGCTATGCTATATTGCAGCACCTCAGCAGAGGAAACCGCTGAGCTTGGCTTTCGCTTAGGCCAGGCCTGTTCGGCTGGTACGGTCATCTCGCTCAGGGGGAGCCTTGGTGCAGGCAAAACCGTATTGGCAAAGGGGATTGCCAGGGCTCTTGGCATCACCGAAGCCATTGTCAGCCCAACCTTCACCCTCATGCAGGAGTATGAGGGAAGGCTAAGCCTCCACCACATGGACCTGTACAGGATCAGCGGCAGCGATGAGTTCGAAATGATAGGTGGCGAAGAAATGCTGCATGGAAATGGGGTTACCCTCATCGAGTGGAGTGAAAAGATTGAGGATATGCTTCCCGATTGGACTATTTTTGTCGATATTAGGATCATGCCCGACCAAAGCCGGGAAATTACCATCGAAGGAATAGAACTGTGAACATCCTAGCCATTGATACTGCAAGCGAAGCGATACATCTTGCCTTGACCCTCGGCGACGAAAAGTCGTTGTTCAGCCGGTATGAGGTGCAGATTGTGGCCAATGGTACACGACATTCAGAAGCCTTGATTCCCCTTATGCTCTCCCTGTGCCAACGCAACGGCCTCTCTTTCAAGGATCTCGACCTGTTGGTATGCACAAATGGTCCTGGTTCCTTTACAGGGCTCAGGATCGGCATGAGTGCCCTCAAGGGCATCGCCTTGGCTAGCGGCATCCCCTTATGTTCCATCTCTACGATGGATGCACTCTCTGGGTGTGTCCCTCATTTTTCTGGTGTTGTGGTCCCAGTCATCGATGCAAGGAAGCAGCGCTACTATGCAGCCCTCTATGCAGAGGGAAAAAGAGTGACCGCTGACCTCGACCTCGGTGTCGAGGAGATGGCAACCCTTTTGCAAGGCTATCCTAGCGCCCTCATCACAGGCTTTGATGCAAAGAAGTTTGCCTCACAACTATCCGGATACACTGGAAGCCTGTACGTTGACGAGAGATGCTCTGCAAATCTCCCCCTCACCCTCGTTCAGCTAGGGTGGGAGAAATTCCAGAAAGATGGCCCTGACGATATTGGGGTGGGGCCAACCTATGTGAGAAAGAGCGACGCTGAACTCGCCTTGCAAGAAAAAATACGTTCCTTGGAGGAAAAAAATGGTTGATCAAGATATCCTGATCATCGGGTCCGGAGTCGCTGGAATGTCTGCTGCGCAGTATGCATCCCGGGCAGGGCGCTCGGTTACCCTTATAGAGGAGCTCGCCCCCGGTGGACAGACCATGTTCATCGACATGATCGAGAACTATCCTGGTTTCGAGGAACCTATCAGTGGCTATGACCTGGCTGTAAAATTCCAGACCCAGGCTGAGAGATTCGGTGCAAAGATTGCATACGCCTCTGTGACCGAACTGGTAAAAGAGAAGGATACCTTCATAGCAAAGAGCAGTGACGAGACATACAGGGCCAAGGCCGTAATCCTGGCCACTGGCGCCAAGCACAGGCATCTCGGAGTGGAAGGTGAAGAAGAGTATGCAGGCAAGGGAGTATCCTACTGCGGCACCTGTGACGGGCCTTTCTTCCGCAACAAGAAGATCCTGGTTGTAGGGGGTGGCGATACCGCCCTTACCGATGCGATCTTCCTCTCAAAACTCAGTGAGCATGTCACCATTATCCATAGAAAAGACCGTTTCCGAGGCCAGGACAACCTGGTCAGACAGGTGGAACGAAACAAGAACATCGAGATTGTCATGAACCACACCCTGACGAAGATTGAAGGTGATGGAAACAAGGTTACCGGTGTCATCCTCCATGATCTTAAGGAGAGCAAAGAGTACCACCGTGATTTCGATGCAGTCTTCATCTTTGTAGGGATGCTTCCCCAGACAGGACTGCTCGACAAGACACTGCTTGACCATGACGGGTATGCCATGACCAACCAGAGGATGGAGACCAGACTCCCAGGACTCTACGCGATCGGGGATGTCCGTGACACAGTGTTCAGGCAACTGATAACAGCAGCCAGTGATGGCGCCATTGCCGCACATTGCTCAAGCGAGTACATCGACGAGCTTGAAGGAATGGAATACGTCTAATTCTGCATCCTATCTCATATATCACTCATTTATCCTTGACGGCTACATGCCCTTAGTGCTCTAATTGGGACTATGAAGATACTCATGGTCTCAAGCGAGTCAGTCCCATTTTCCAAATCAGGGGGACTCGCTGATGTAGTTGGAGCTCTCTCTACTGCGCTTCACGACCTCGATGCCGAGGTTCGTGTACTTTTGCCCTGCTATGGCAGTGTGGATACCTCTGGTTTTGTCATGAGTGACATTACCTTTCCCCTGGATCTGCTAGGATCACAGGAATCTGTGACCTTCATGGAAAAAACCTTGGATGGAGTGCTCTACTACTTCCTATGCCATCCCTTCTTCAATGAAAGGAAGGGCATCTATGGTGACACCTCCTTCACTCCCTATGAAGACAACCTTGAACGGTATTCCCTGCTCAACAAGGCAGCACTCCCCCTCTGCACGGCCCTTTCCTGGAAGCCGGATGTAATCCACTGCCATGACTGGACCTGTGGCTTTGTCCCCTATCTGCAAAAGACAAACAACGACCCGTTCTTCGCCAAGACGAAGAGCGTGGTAACCATCCATAACCTTGCCTTCCAGGGTGAGTACTCCCGTCTGCAGATGCTTGGCACCTCCCTTGAGCCAAACCACAAGATGTTCCATGGGCACAACCCCATCAAACGTGTCAACATGCTCAAGACAGGGCTCGAATTTGCCGATGCCATTACCACGGTAAGCCCTACCTATGCCCAGGAGATCCAGAGCAAGGAGTATGGCTGCAACCTGGAAGACCTTCTGAGTGGACGCAGCGGCTCGCTGACAGGCATCATCAATGGGATCGACTACCAGGAGTGGAACCCAGAGAGTGACAAGTTCATCAATCACCACTTTTCAGCAGAGGATCTTTCAGGAAAGGCGAAAACCAAGGCCGAGGTCCAGAGGGAGTTCGGCCTGATGGAGGACCCTTCCATCCCACTGTTCTCGATGATCAGCCGAATTGCAGACCAGAAGGGGTTTGTGGAGCTGCTCAGCGGCAATCCCTGTGCCCTGGAAAAAATGGTCAGGGATCTTCCTTTGCAAATGATTATCATCGGGACAGGGGACAAGAAGCTTGAGGACAAACTGCTCAGGCTTGGGCAGAAATATACAAACCTATCGGTCAACATACTCTTCAGCAACCGTGCGGCCCACCGTGTGGAAGCTGGTTCCGACTTCTTCCTGATGCCAAGCCGCTATGAGCCTTGCGGGCTTAACCAGCTCTACTCCCTACGGTATGGGACGATGCCCGTTGCACGCAAGACAGGGGGTTTGGCCGACAGCATCATCGATCTGGATACCCATCCAAAATCGGGAACGGGAATTCTCTTTGAAACCATGAGCGCCGATGGTATACTTGAAGCAACAAAGAGGGCGCTCCACTGGTGGTCAAAAGGACACTCTGCCGTTGCAGAAATCCAAAGACGGTGCATGGCATGGGATAGCACCTGGCTACGTTCAGCGCGCTCATATCTAGCAATTTACGAAACAAACATAGAGGGGGAACAGTAAGATGAAGGCAAGAAAACAGAAGGCAATTGCGATCGTTCTGGGGGGTGGCAAAGGGACAAGGCTCTATCCTTTGACCATGGATCGCGCAAAGCCCGCAGTCCCTTTTGCAGGAAAGTATCGACTGGTTGACATACCCATCTCCAACTGCATAAACAGTGGCATTCGGCAGATATATATCCTGACTCAGTTCAACTCGGCATCGCTACACAACCATATCGCCAATACCTATATCTTTGATACCTTCAGCAGTGGGTTCGTAGAGATACTTGCGGCAGAGCAGACCAACGAGACCAACACATGGTATCAGGGAACAGCCGATGCGGTTCGCAAGAACCTCAAGCACTTCCATGACCAGAATGCTGACTACTATATCATTCTCAGCGGTGACCAACTCTACAGGATGGACATCCAGGAGATGCTTGACCGGCATATTTCAAGTGGGGCCGAGCTTACCATAGCGGCAAAGCCCATCAGCCGCGAACATGCAACGGGCCTTGGCATCATCGGCTGTGACGAGGATGGCATCATCAACAAGTTCTATGAGAAACCTGCCATCGACCTCGACATATCCGACTACAAGGTCTCAGAATCCTTCATGCTCGCATCGCTGAACAAGAAGGTAGACTCCTCCAACGAGTATTTGGCGAGCATGGGTATCTATGTCTTCAATGCCAAGACCATGGAAGAGGTCCTCAATAACGACAAGACCGACTTTGGCAAGGAGATAATCCCAGGGGTTATCCATGACAGGAAGGTCGCAACATTCCTGTTCGATGGATTCTGGGAGGATATCGGAACGATCAAGGCATTCTATGAAACCAACCTTGACCTGGCCTCCATCAACCCTCAGTTCAACTTCTACGATGAGGAGATGCCGATCTACACGCACCGCCGGCATCTTCCTGCAACCAAGGTCAACTTCTGCAATGTAAGCTCCTCCTTGGCCTCAGAAGGCTCAATCATCACCAACGCCTATATCGTAAACTCCATCATCGGTGTCCGCACCCTCATTGAATCAGGGGCCTCGCTTGACGGTGTATACTGCATGGGTGCCTCCTACTATGAAACGGAGGAAGAAAAACAGGCAAATACCCGTAAGGGGATTCCCAACATTGGTATTGGCAAGGGAAGCATCATCAGGAAAGCCATCATTGACCAGAATGCAAGGATCGGAGATGGATGTCGAATCGGTATCGATGATATCCCTCGCCAGGAAGGGGACTATGCAATGTATTCGATTCATGATGGAATCATTGTCATCAACAAGAATGCCATCATCAAGAACGGGTCAGTCCTGTAGGGGCTAGAGAGCCAATGGGCATCTGAATAGTGGCTAGGCCAAAAGGGTTTGCATCTTGCAAGCCCTTTTATTGGTACAACAGAAACAGCAAAAAAGTCCGGCGATGATCAGTCGCCGGACAAAAAGGAGATGAAACAAAAGGAATCTTACATGAATTTCCAGGCAAGGTCGGAAAGGAACAGCTGCTGTTTCAGGGACTCTACGGTCGTATCCTTGGTGATATGCACGTACTCGATCCCCATGATTTCACACCAGTCCTCAAGCATCTGTGCATCGGCATCATAGCTGAGAACAGCATGGTGGGCTCCTCCTGCGAGGATCCAGAGATGGGATCCAACCTTGAGGTTAGGTTCCGGTCTCCACATCACCCTTGCTACAGGAAGATTCGGCATCTTGTAGATTGGCTTGACCACTTCGATATTCTGAACAATAAGGCGGAGCCTGCCTCCCATATCCACCAGGGATGCAAGCACTGCAGGTCCTGGGTGTCCTTCGAATACAAGCCTGGCCGGAGGTTCTTTCCCTCCGATCCCCAACTCATGAACTTCAATTTTTGCCCTATCCTGGGCTATGGAGGGACAGACCTCAAGCATGTGTGCGCCGAGGGAGAGTTCCTTTCCCTTTTCAAGGTCATAGGTATAATCTTCCATGAAAGAGGTACCACCGCCCATCCCTTCGGTCATCCTCTTGATGATCGAGGTCATTGCCGATACCTTCCAGTCCCCCTCCCCTCCATAGCCATACCCCTGACGCATGAGATCCTGCGAGGCAAGGCCCGGCAGCTGGCGCATCGACTGGAGATCCTCGAAGGTATTGGAGAAGGCATGAGCCCCTTCCCTCTCGAGGAACCTCTTCATGGCAATCTCTTCACGCCCCTGGTACCGTACGGTTTCCAAATCCTTGGTGCTGAACTCATAGAGCTCATGGTATTTGGCCATCTGCTCGTCTATCTCTTTTTCGGTGACTCTCTCCAATTCCTTGGACAGGTCGGCAACACCCCAGGTGTTGACTTGCCAACCGAGTTGCATCTGGACCCCGACCTTATCACCTTCGGTGACCGCTACATTACGCATGTTGTCTCCAAAACGTACGAGCTTGAGGTTTCTGCTGGCAATCGCTCCCATGGCAGAGCGCATCCACTTGCCGATACTCTGCAGGACATCCTCATCCTCCCAGTAGCCGACAACGATCTTCCTCTTCAAGTGCATCCGTGCAGCAATGAAGCCATGCTCTCGGTCACCATGGGCTGACTGGTTGAGATTCATGAAGTCCATGTCGATTCCCTGGTCAGGGATATTGCGGTTGAACTGGGTATGGAGGTGGCAGTAGGGCTTCTGCAGGAGTGAGAGTCCGTTTATCCACATCTTGGAGGGGGAGAACGTATGCATCCAAACGATGATTCCTGCACAAGAATCATCATAGTTTGCCTCTTTGATACATGCCTCGATCTCCTCCGGGGTCTTCAAGGTTGCCTTATAGACTACCTTGCAGGGCAGAAGGTCCGAAGCATCCAGGCCAGATGCAATAATCTGGGAGTGTTCGGCAACCTTATCCAAGGTCTCAGGTCCATAGAGGAATTGAGAACCGACCAGGAACCAAAATTCATATTCTTTCAGCGGCTTTCTGTTCATTACATATCCTTCCTTTCAATACAACCGATATGGGCGTTTCCCACGTAAAAAATCTCTTCGTATATGAATGCGTTTACGTTAACGCATCCTATTACCATCATTATATTGAATTGAATATTTGTCAAGAATTATTACAGAACTTACCTGAATCATTTCCATACCATTTTCTAACAAACAATTACTGGACTAATGAAACGATTGCTATTACCATGCCTTGATATGAGAATACATATGAGTCGCGTTATCGTAACTGATTCTTGCAGGCTACAACACTAGGACTAAAACCAGATGACTATCTCAGAAATTGCCAAACTTGCTAACGTCTCCATTGGAACTGTGGACAGGGTACTGCACAACAGAGGCCGTGTTGCACCGGAAACCATTGTCAAGGTAAAAAAAATAGTTGAGGACAATGGGTATCAACCAAATACCTTCGCAAGAAACCTCAAACTGAGCAAGACGTTCGAGATCGGGGTGCTGTTGCCGTTGCTCCACTCAGAGTATGGCTACTGGAACCTCATCTATGAGGGGGTCCTGAAAGCGGCAAAGGAACTGGCTCCACTATCGGTGACGATCAGGGTGGAGGAGTTCGACCGTTCCAATCCAATCTCTTTCCTGGAAAAGGGTGAATTACTGATGAAGGGAGGCTCCGATGCCATCCTGATGGCTCCAGTTATTCCAGATGCAGCGAGGGCCCTACTGTCGAAATACCTGGGGCTCGATTACGTTTTCATAGACTCCCCACTACCAGAAACCCATCCTGTCTCTTCGGTTGTGCAGGACCCTTTCAGAGGCGGGTTCATGGCCGGAAGGATGATGCATCTGCTCAGCCCCCATGAAGGTACCTACATCACGGTCCAAACGCATACGACTGCCTACAACTCCCTCGAACGGGCCAGAGGCTTCAACTCCTATTTTGCCGACAAGGAATCCTACCATATGGTTGAACTTGAGATGCAGATGAACAATGAAGGGGAGAATTTCATCGAAAGGGCATACCAACACTACACTGACATCAGGGGAATCTTTGTGGTCAACGACGCAGTGCACAGGATTGCAAACTTTGTATCCCTTCTGGGGAGAAAGGGACAGACCATCCTCATCGGCTATGACCTGATCGAACAGAACCGCAAGGCTGTCCTCAATGGGAAGGTGGACTGCCTCCTCTCGCAAAGACCAGACTTCCAGGGCTACACTGCGGTATACCAGCTCTATCGCAAAGGAATGCTCAACCAGGTGCCTGAAACGAACATCTGTGTCCCAATCGATATAGTACTGCCCGAAAACCTCATGGACGAGAAGACCTTTTGCGGTATGGGTAGCTCCCAGGCCATGGGAAAAAGAGGCTAGCACGTCAGAGCTCCTCTCCTATTGCTCGTCCAACAGGTGGTGGTGGCGGTAACTAATCGTAGGGATACAGTATTTTGCGCAAATTTGAGCAAATATTTATTGCTTGCATGCCAAAGCCCAAGTATACTGAGCTGAAGGAGAGAGCATGGGACGCACAAAAAAGGTACGTTTGCAGGACATAGCCGAAACCACCGGTTTTTCCATCTCCACGGTCTCTCACTTCATCAACAAGACCCGCAATATAGACGAATCAACCCAGACGGCCATCATGGAAGCAATCCAGGCCCTTGGATACCAGATGCCATCAAAGCGTAAGCAATTCTCCAAGGCACTCCTCCTTGGTGTAATAGTGTCGGACATCAGGATTGATTTTTTTGACGAACTGATCAAGGAACTGGAGGGTCTTGCCTACGAGGAGGGCTTCCAGGTAATCGTCATGGACAGTGAGGAGAACCCCGAAAAGGAGAAGCTCTGCCTTGCTACCATGATGGACCTCAAGGTCTCAGGGCTTCTTATAGCGCCAAGCTCCACCCACTCCGACTTCAGCAGCTGTTCCCAGTTCCCCATCGTCCAGATTGACAGGATGGTCGACACAGCAACCTATGATTTTGTCGGCATCGACAATATGATGACCTCCTATGACCTGACAAAAAGCCTTCTGGAAAAAGGAAGGTCCAACATCGGGCTGGTTACCTTTTCCCAGGATAACTTTTGTGCAAGGGAACGGACCAAGGGCTATCGGCTGGCGATGCTGGAAAGCAACCGGTTCCACGATGACCATATCCTGCTCATCGAGCCGGATGCAGATTCCAACCCATCGAAGATACGGAGCTTCCTGCTTGAAAATCCCCATATCGATACCCTACTCTGTACCAACTCAAACATCTGCTACGAAGTGCTCGGGAAGATGCAGGCCTTGGGTGCAAGCAACCCTATCCGGTACCTCACCACTTTTGACAACAACAAGTGGCTTGACCATGTATCGTTCCCCGTTGACGCAGTCACCCAACCCATTACTGACATAGCGGTTGCCTCAATACAGCTTCTGAAAAGCAAGATCAGAAACCCACAGAGCACTCAGGGCAGCAAAAAAATAATTCTCACTTGTGCAATAGAAGGACGTTCTTCCCTGTTCAGGGAGTAACCAACAATACTACGAAACCGGAAGAAATCGGAATCTTGGAAAAAGGATGGGCATGATGCAAGAGACTACAAAAAGAGAAATTGTGAATGGTCAGGCAGTACTGGGTATTGAACTTGGATCAACCAGGATAAAAGCCGTGTTGGTCAACAGCCAGAACGAGCCAATAGCCCAAGGTGGCTTCGATTGGGAAAACACCCTGCTCGATGGGTATTGGACCTACTCCCTTGACGATGTCTGGAAAGGATTGTCCACCTGTGTGGCAAACCTGAAAAAAGATGTCCACGAGAAGTTTGGCGTCCCCCTTACCAGGGTCAAGTCCCTTGGATTCAGTGCCATGATGCATGGCTACCTCGCCTTCGACAAGAGTGGCAAGTTGCTGGTACCCTTCAGGACCTGGCGCAATACGACTACCCAGCAGGCTGCTGATGAACTGTCCGACCTGTTTGGCTACCCGGTACCTGAGCGCTGGACCATCTCCCACCTCTACCAGGCGATACTCAACGGCGAGAAGCATGTCAAGGACATCGCCTATGTTGCATCCCTTGCTGCCTATGTCCACTGGAAACTTACCGGTCAGAAAGTCCTGGGCATCGGTGATGCTTCAGGCATGTTCCCTATCGACATCAAGACAGGTGAGTACGACAAGACCATGCTTGCCCTCTTTGACAAGCTGGTGCAAAAACACAACTACGGCTGGAAGGTCGAGTCACTGCTGCCAAAGGCCCTGGTTGCAGGTGAGGATGCCGGCTACCTTACCCCAGAAGGGGCACTGCTGCTCGATCCTACAGGTAATTTTGTATCAGGGGTTCCCCTCTGCCCACCAGAGGGAGACGCAGGTACAGGAATGGTGGCAACCAACAGCATCGCACAACGGACAGGAAACGTCTCTGCAGGGACATCCGTCTTTGCCATGATCGTCCTGGAACATGAGCTTTCAAGGAGCTACAACAAGTTCATCGACCTGGTGACCACCCCTGACGGATCCCTGGTTGCCATGGCGCATGCCAACAACTGCACCGGTGACTATGACAGGTGGATGGCGCTCTTTGGCCAGGTGCTAGAAGCTACAGGAAACAAGATTCCCAAAGGCAAGCTCTATGATGCCCTGCTTGCCAAGGCCTTGGATGGTGCAAAGGATTGTGGTGGCCTCTTGCCCTACAACTACATATCCGGTGAGACGATGACAGGCATCTATGGAGGGAGACCTCTCTTTATCCGCCTCACCCAAAATGACTTTACCCTGGAGAACTTCATGCGTGCCCAACTGTTCACCTCCCTCGGAGCCCTACGCACCGGCATGGACATCCTGTTTGAGGATGAGAAGGTCGAAGTCGATGCCATCAACGGCCATGGTGGGTTCTTCAAGACCCCTATCGTGGGACAGACCATGATGGCCGCTGCACTGCATACGCCCATCTCTGTTTTGAAAACCGCAGGGGAAGGTGGGGCCTGGGGCATAGCCCTTCTTGCTTCCTATCTGGTCCACAACGAAAAGAAGAAGCTTCAGGATTTCCTCACAGAGAAGGTTTTTGCAAACAGCGAAGCATCTACCATAGTCCCGACACAGGAGGATATCGATGGTTTCAATGCTTTCTTTGTCAACTACAAAAAAGGCCTGGCAGTTGAAAAGGCAGCTGTAGAGTACCTGCCCTAAAGGGAACAGCTCTTCCTGGTCCGGTTGGACATCATCACCTTCAGGCAGAGCGTTCCTTTGCTTTTGTGCAGGAGGGCCTAAACCCAGATCGTACACCATAACCCAGAAACCAATCCTTCGGTTTCTGGGTTTTTTGTCCCAAATCCCGGTGCAGAAATGCATCCAGGCCATGACCAACATAGCCATTGGAAACTAAACCGAGGCAATCTCCTCTAGCCTATTGAGAACTGATATCAATCCACGAGAACTACCCAGTTCCACTCTTGCCATGAATGATTGTTCTCAGTATATTTTCTTGTAGGGATCCTCTTCTGTATTCTCATTACCACGATATTTTATTGCTTTGACAGCAAGGAGTCATATGACCACTTCCACCAGGCTTACCTCTCTTTTCCTTGCAGTTTTGCTTAGCATCCTTGCACCCATTGGCTCGGCTTCCCTTACCTATGATATGGCCACAGGGAACCAGTCAGGTTTTGATGTTAATACCAGTGAAGCTGATACCAACCCAACCAATTATCCGGGCAAAGGAGAGGTATGGACATACCCAGGATTTGTCGGACGTTTGAATTATCTGGGGGAGCCTACCACCTTCACCTTCACAAATACCGGCCCGCAGAAGACAACCAATCCAAAGTCCATGTTTTACTTCACGTTCCAGACAACACCCGATACCTCGATCTATAGAGAATTTTTTCTTGTAGGCAGAGCAAAGGGGCTTTACCACAACGGGAACCAACATGATTTCAACAACAGTAACTTTACCATCACCACCAGCGGAGCACAGTTTGTCCTGACCAAGGGGGCTGGGACAGAAACAGCTGAAGTAGGGCAGATTGGTTACAATACCAGTGGAGGAAGTGGCACATACAATGGAAGCAATGCCTACTCCTTCAAATATCCCTACAAACTGATCTGGCTTGACATTACCCTCATAAGGACCACCAACAAGAATGCAACGACCACAAGAGGATACTACGAATCTACCATCACGGTGAACACGGCATCAGGGGTAAATACTACCTTGCAACTATTTGCTGAATATAATCCTCGTACAAGCCAGGCAACCCCATGGAACTACTATTTTGGTGTGGAGAACTTGCTGCCAGCCTCATTCCCCTTCTCACAACTCTTGGCAAAAAACACAGTTGCCAACTCCCTGATCGTAGGAAACCTCAAATACTACTCCACCGATGACACTGCAAAGGTCAGCTTTGCCTCAAATGCAGCAGGGAACCAAACAGACTTTCGCCTAACCTCCACCACAGGAAGCGACTGGTTTGCCTATACCTTGGTTTTTGATCCAACGCTTCCCAATACAGCTGCCACGGCGATCACTTCCGCTACCACGTATTTTCCTGCCACCCAGACATCGGTAGCCTCACCTGTCGGAGGTTCCAATACAGGCTATTTCATGGAAGGGGAAGTTAGGATATACGTAAATGCCAACCTATTTCCTCTCTCAGGGCTCTATAGCTCATACATCTACTGCTTTCTGACGAAGGGGAATTAGTCTCCCCAGGAAACATCAATTGCATGCTTTCACGCTGGGTGTCCTTTCAAAAAAGGAAGGCTCTTGTATTAGGTACGGGTGGCCACATATGGGCTTGAGATGGATAGAATAAATCATCCAACCCCTAGCGACTATTCCGATAGATATGTTACATTCATGCTGGTATTGCATCAGTCAAATCACCAATGTAGCGTGTATACAGTTTTTCTTGTACTATCCCCATACAAACGATATAGTCATACCTGTAGACCAAGTTTTCTATCACAATCAAGGACAGCAACAAGCATCACACCGGCAAAGGAATAAACATGAGAAATCGAATTGCCAAGGCGTTTACTTGTGTGCATTTTTGCACTCTGCGTAACCGCTTCTCTTGCTGCTGCTGAACTCTCCTTTGACCAAGCCACCGGAAAACTCGTCGGCTTTGAGCTCTCTGTTGCTGACTCCAAGGTAAACCCTTCCGATTATACCAATAAAGTAAATGAATATTGGGAATCCCCTTACCAGTATATCGGGCGATTAAATTATATTGGACCAGAAACTACCATCACTTTTGCCAATTTGGGTAGCAATGCAATAGGAACCACAAACAGCAGGTTTTATTTCACCTATCTGACCGATGGTGTATCCCATCTTGACCAGTGGAGGGAATTCTTCTTGGTTGCCAGGGTCAAAGGCCTCTTCCAGGGTGGTGGACAGGATGACTTTGTCGGGAGAAGTGCTGCAATATCTCAAAATGGAGGAACCGTATCAATCCCAGTCGACTCAGGCTCCCAAGAGGTCGCAGTAGGACAGCAAGGCTATAATGATACAGGAGCGCGTGCAAAAAGAACCAACTCCAACAGCCAGTATAAATACCTGTATAAATACAAATATATCTGGGTGGACTTGACTGTCATCAGAACGAATGTGATAAAACCAACCCCGCTACCTTTAGGGTTCTATGAGACCCAATTCTCTGCAACTGCAAGCACAACCCCCTCCTGTTCGTACAATTTCCTTCTCGTCGGCGAGAACAATCCCAATGGGGCCTCAAATTTCCTGTTCAATGTAATTAATGTTGCTCCATCACCCTTTCCCTTCACAGATATGCAAACCAAGAATACTATCCAGAATTCGCTAAAGGTTGGAGAACTTACCTACTACTCCTCCTTGAATGCTGCAAAGCTAGAATTCTCATCCTCACCCAATGGCAATGCCATAAATTTTACCCTTACTTCAGGAGCATTCTCTTTTCCATATAAAGTAGGGTTTGACTGCAACAAGCCAGCATTGGCTCCCACTCCAATTGATACCACTTCAGTTCGATTCAATTCAGTATACACCTCTTCAATCTCTCCTATAGATGGCACCACTACAAACAAAGCCAATGTGATCGAAGGAGACCTGCTGATCTATGTTAATCCCAATACGCTTCCCATGTCAGGAAAGTATACCTCAACAATCTACTGCATCCTGACACAAACAAACTAAAAGACCCGCGAGTTCTCACCACTAATCTTCTGTCATATGATAGGGAACTACGCTTCCATTTGTCTTGATAGACCTACAAAAAAGGTTTTCCAAAACACTAAATACTTCAACTATTGTATAATTCTTCTTTGGGATAATTGGCCATCTATTGCTAATAGAGGGTATCTTAGGTATATTTAAAGCAGTATTTCTCATTTTTGTACAAGAATAGTCATATTTTCCCGAAAATATCCAAGGAGAACCATGAAAAAACCAGCTATCACAATGCTTCTACATATAATGCTCATGATCTCTCTTGTTTCAGCAGGCGAGCTAACTTATGACATGGCTACTGGTAAGATTACAGGATTTGACCTCACCACACCAGATAACCCTGATGCCCCAGGATCGTATGAAAACTCGACAGAGGTCTGGCAAAACGACGGGTTTGTGGGAAGGCTTACCTATCGGGGAGACCCAACTACCCTTACCTTCACCAATTCCGGACCCATTGCATCAGGAACAGTATATAACCGTTTTTATTTCACCTTCTTTACCAATGGAACCACCAAGCTGGACCGCTGGAGAGAATTCTTCTTGGTAGCCAGGGTCAAGGGACTCTATCACAATGGAAGCCAACATGATTTTTCAGGAGTAAACACCGCAATCGCAACCAACGGAGGATCGGTACCAATTGCCTTTGGAGCTGGACCCGAACTGGTTTCACCAGGACAGCAAGGGTATAACGATTCAGGCGGTAATGGAACTTACAATGGAACCAATGGCTACATGTACAGGTATAAATATCAATTCATCTGGGTTGATGTTACGGTCATCCTGACTTCACAAAAGAAGAACCTCAAGAAGGGTTACTACATAACCCAGTTCAATGCGACCACCACTACGAACCTACGATATACCCTGCAGTTGATAGGAGAGGTGGACCCAAACAACAACCAACAGGAACCCTCTGCATTCTATTTCGGAATTGAGAGCGTAGTTTCCAACCCCTTTCCCTATACCGATCTCTTTTCCAAAAACAGTATGGGCAATTCCCTTCATGTCGGGAAACTGAGATACTTCTCCCTCTTGGATTCGGCCGATGTCAAGTTCTCCTCCAATCCAGCAGGGACAGCAGCAACGTTCACCCTCACTTCAGCAGGAGTCAATCCAGTTCCGTATAGCCTGGTCTTTGATCTTACCAAACCAAATGAGAATGCAGAGCTCATCACTTCTGCTGGTATTTCTTATGAATCAGCATATCTATCGACAATCTCGCCAATTGACGGGTCGTCGACCCCTGCCAACATCATTGAGGGCGACCTTCGTATCTTCCTGCCTGCTGAGACCTATCCACTTGCAGGGACCTATAGTTCAACCATCTACTGTATCCTGACCCAAACCTAAGAACTGGTGGCTATTTTCTTCAGGGTTTCAATGATCCTCATGTCACTTGGGGCAAACTCGAGGCTCTCCAGATCCTGGAGTGTCACCCACCTATAGGTGGTGTGAACACTCAGGATAGGGTCCGTCCAGTTGGGGCAAGATACAAAATACGCCTTCTGGTGGTAGAGAGTCTCCTTGTTGATAAAATCATGGGTGTGGAAAAGGGAACCCACTTCGATATCGAGTTGGAGCTCCTCCTGAAACTCTCGCTTCAAGGTCTCCTCCTCACTCTCCATCCACCGGTTCTTCCCCCCTGGAAACTCCCAAAGGCCTCCGATAGAGCCCTTGTCCTCACGTTTAGCCACAAAATATTTCCCCTCACGCACAAGAGCTCCTGCGGTGGTTATCCTCTGATTGGTATATGCTTCCATACAGACCTTCCTTATAACAAGACTGAAACAGGAACGAAAAAATGTAACAAGGCAACGATACAGGTAACAAAACCGAAGTTTCGCTTGTTTTTCTCAAAATACAGCCCTGTAGCCTCAAGCACCGATTGCTCTTCTAGGTTCTCCTTTTCATCGCTATGCCTGAGGGCACGGAACAGATACCAAAGGGTGAGTACAAGAATGTTCGCCATCGGGACAAGATCCCCAAGAAGGGCTGGGCCCGGTTCCATAGGGAAAAACCCTAAGGCAAGGGTCAAGGCAAACCCACCAAGGATAAGAGCCCTGCGAAAGGCCTTGCTGGTGCGAAAAGCATATCTGAGGGTGAGCAGCAAAGCAAACTGTCCCCCATAGGTGTCGCTGAGCAAGAAACCAGAACCAACCAAAAGGTACACGATGGAAAGTAGGTAGATCTGCATCATCGTTCGGCCTCCATAACAGCCCTGCCCACATACCCTATGAGGGTCTGGCTATCATAATACCCTTTCTCTGCATGTGCCAACGCTCCCGCCCTCTGGTGCAGCAACGATCCGGCCAGGGCAGAGTCCATAAGCCCGAGGCCAGATGCCACCAATGAGGCAATGATTCCTGCCAATACATCCCCACTACCAGCTACCCCTAGGGAGGGGTTGAGCCCCTCTATGATGGCAAGGCTCCTGCCTTGGGGAAAGGCAATATGCACAAGGGAACTTTTCACCACCAACACGGCATCAAGGCGGCTGGAAATATCCTGGATCCTGTCAAAGAATGCTTGGGGTGTATCATCATCGGCTTGCTCCTCAGGGTAGAGAGCCTTGGAAAGTTGCCTCAACTCCCCAAGGTGGGGAGTCAGGATAAGGGGTCCATGGCTGACCCTCTTCTGGTTTTCCAAGAGAGAGGCGTACGCCCTGATCCCATCGGCATCAAGGACCATGGGCTTACCAAGGTCAAAAAGTTTGGACAATAAGGCTTTACGGCCACTTCCCCACCCCGGTCCCACGAGCAGGGCATCATAGGGTGAGAAATCACTCGCTTCATCCAGAACCCGAACCATGACTGAGGGCTGCTCCGTAGAGGCTATCGGGTAGACCTCCCTATCGCAAAACAGGGTCACTAGACCAACTCTAGAGGCGAATGCAGACCGGGCCGAAAGCCGTGCAGCACCAGTGTAGTGTTCACTGCCACCAATGATGGCAAGATGGCCCCGGCTATTCTTGTAGGAGGATGTTCGCAATACGTCCAGATGCAAATCCTCTGTCGTGAAGAGCTCAGCGACCGAGGGAGCAGCATCCAACAGCTGAGGGGGAAATGCAGGGTTCTCAAGTCGGATCTCCCCGCAACTGGCACGGCTCTGGGGGTGGTACATGCACAGTTTCCTCTGCCCAAAGGTTATGGTTAGGTCGGCCTGGAAATGGCTGGCTGAAGCTTTCGCTCCCTCGCTTACCCCTGTAGGGGTATCAATGGCAACCTTGAGGGCAGATCTTTCGTTTGCCAACAGCACGAGCTGTAGGGCCAGGCCCTTGACCTCACCCCTCAAGCCAGTCCCTGCCAGGCCATCGATGATGCAGGTGGCCTGCAGTAGTGCCTGCTCTGCAGGTTCTGAGACATTCTCTACAAGGGGGATGCAAACGATGCCATAGCACCCGATTATCTCTCGCTGACGTTGGCACGAAGGGGAACTGGTTTCCCCCACCACTATGCAAACCAAGTTGCGATGGCCACTATTGTATGCAAGACGGGCCACAGCGAGGGCATCCCCACCATTATTGCCACTGCCACAGAGAAAGACCAACCGGTCGTCAAGACTGACCCTCCCCTCCAGTATGCGCCAAAAACCCATCGCCGCACTCTCCATCAAGGAGAGGGCAGGCAGTCTGAAGAGAAGCTGGGCCTCAGCATCAAGGGCGGCAATTGTGGATGACAGTACAACAGGTTTCATAGCAGTACTGTACAGCAGGAAAAGAGGGCGGTCAACAAACCACTATTGACAGGCTAAACCGATTTGGGTAGTGTAAGGGTGTCCTGGGGTGGCCTAACGGCCTGAGATTACACCCGTTAACCTGATCTGGATAATACCAGCGGAGGGAGACAGTCCTCTCAAACATTCCTATTCCCCATGGCAGAATACCTATAAGGAGGTGCTTATGACTAAGCATCGCAATTATTTCGCAGTTCTAGCCATTCTCTTGGTTTCGTCGTTTCTCTTTGCACAAGGTGCCAAGGAGAGCTCATCCACGAACAACACCATCACAGTCTACGCCTATGATGCCTTTTGCGGTGACTGGGGCCCCGGCCCGGCAATTGTGACGGAGTTTGAAGCCAAAACAGGCATCAAGGTAAACCTGGTAAGTGCAGGTGATGCCATTGAGATGCTCATCAAGGTGCAAAGCGAGAAGAACAACCCCATCGCAGATGTGGTGGTGGGCATCAGCGATGACATGGCAGCCAAGGCATATGCGGCAGACCTCTTTGAAGCATATCAGAGCCCTTCCCTCGCTTCCATTCCTGCTTTCCTACAGTTTGACCCATCCCACAAACTGCTACCCTTCGACTACGGCAACTTTGCCTTTGTGGTAGATACGGAAAAACTGCCCTCAGAGATGTTCCCGACCTCACTGCAGGCGTTGACCGACCCCAAGTACAAGAACAAGGTGCTGCTCATCGACCCCCGCACCTCTTCTGTAGGGTTGGGCCTGTTGCTTTGGACCATCGAGGTATACGGTGAACAGGAGTATCTCTCCTGGTGGAAGGCGATGAAACAGAATGCCCTGACCATCACAGAGGGGTGGTCCAGCGCCTATGGGCTCTTCACAGAGGGTGAAGCTCCTTTGGTGCTCAGCTATACGACAAGCCCTGTCTACCACGTAACCTATGAGGATACCACCCGGTACCAGACGCTCTTGTTCTCTGAGGGACACAGCACAACCATCGAGAGCGTAGGATTGCTTTCCTCCAGCAAGAATAAGGAGCATGCAAAGGCATTCATCGACTTCTTGCTCACCGATGCCCAGCTGGAAATTGCCACGGCAAACTCCATGTACCCGGTAAACAGCACAACAGAACTTCCTCCCGCCTTCGATTGGGCCCCAAAACCCCAGAAAAATCTCTCACTCGATGCAGCCACTATTGAAAAAAACCTCGATAGATGGCTTACTGAGTGGACACAGGTAATGAGTAAATGAAACAACAGGATGGAGGACAGTACAAAGGGTTCTACAAGGCAATGCCAGCACCTGGTGCGGCAGTACTTTTGTTGCTCTTTCTTGTCCCCCTCTTTTTCACCCTCTCCACAGCCTTCCTCAGTGAGGAAGGCTTCACCTTATCCCGCGTCCAACAGACATTCACGTCAGCCTACACCATCAGGATCCTGCTCTTTACCCTCTATCAGGCGGCCCTGAGCACCCTGGCCTCGGTCGTAGTGGCCCTCCCTGGTGCATACCTGCTGGCAAACTACTCCTTCAGGGGAAAACGATTCATCAGGGCCCTGACCACCGTACCGTTTGTCATCCCCTCCATCCTTGTGGTGCTTGGCTTTGTCATCTTCTTCGGGAACAATGGGTTTCTCAACCAGTTTCTCATGAAGACCTTCTCCCTGGAGAAGCCTCCCATCCAGATACTCTACTCCTTCAAGGCGATCATCCTTGCACACACCTTCTTTAACTTTCCCATCATCATGAACCTTGTCTCATCCTATTGGGAGCACATGGACATGCACTGCGAGATGGCTGCATGGACGCTGGGGGCTAGGAAGGGCAAGACCTTCAGGACCATCACATTGCCAAGGTTGCTCCCCTCCATCATCTCTGCCTCGACGTTGGTATTCCTCTTCTGCTACAACAGCTTTGCCATCATTCTTGTCCTTGGTGGCGGGCCGCAGTTTACCACCATGGAGGTTGAGATCTACCGCCTGGCCAGAACCTCAATGGACAGCGGGGCGGCAGCATCCCTCTCGCTCTTCTCCATCCTGGTAACCTCATTCCTGCTCATCTGGTACAACAAGAGCCAGAAGATGCTCGCCAGAAGCGAAGCCTACACCACCTCAACAAAACGTCTGGACAAGAGGCCCGCAACTGTGGCGGGGAAAGTGCTAGCCCTGCTCTACTCATTGGCGACTTCGCTCTTTATCCTTGGGCCCATAGCCTCCATCGTAGTTCGCTCCTTCATGGCATCAACCACCCGGTCAGGGGCGGAGAGTTTCAGCTTCCGGTGGTACAGGCAACTGTTTGCCATTGAACGGGGAACCGGCCATATGGGCTCGGCCCTCCAGGCGTTGACCAACAGCCTAGCTATTGCGACCATCGTTGCCCTCATCACCGTCCCCATCGCCCTCACCATGGCTACAGCCATCCGCAAGAAGGGGTTTGCATCCTCGTCGCTGGAACTGTTCGGGATGCTTCCCATGACCGTCAGCTCGGTCATCATCGGCTTGGGCTACTACATCATCTCCAACAGGATCCGCGGAGGGGTGAGCATTGGCTACACCCTGGTTGTGCTTGCCCATATGGTAATTGCCATACCGTTCGTACTGAGGACCATCCTCCCGGAGTATCGCAAGATGCCGCTTTCCTATGCCCAGAGCTCTTTGACCCTAGGGGCCGGGCCCTTACGAACCTTCTTCCTCATTGAGGTACCCCTGCTCAAGGGTGCCATGATCACGGGGGGGATGTTTGCCTTTGCCCTCAGCATGGGAGAGATCAACGCAACCCTGACCTTGGCAAACAGTGCCATCGTCACCCTGCCTGTGGTCATGTACCGCCTCATAGGCTCGTATAACTTCCAGGGGGCATGCGCCCTGGGATCAGTGCTTATACTTGTATGTAGCATCGTATTCATCGTCAGCGAACTGGCAAAGGGAGAGAGCAATGGCCGATAGAGGGCTATCTTGTGCAATGAAAGCATCGTATCAGGATTTTAGGCTCGATGCCGCCTTTTCTGTACAGGAAGGGGAGCTCGCCTGCATCATAGGCCCTTCAGGGTGTGGGAAAAGTACCACACTGCAGCTCATAGCAGGGCTCATCACCCCGGAAGAGGGATCCATCATTCTCAACGGAAACGATATCATGCAAACCCCTGTCCATGAGCGACAGATCGCCATGGTATTCCAGGACTATGCACTCTTTCCCCATATGAACGTTGCTCAGAACATTGCATACCCCATGAAACTGAGAAAAGTCCCCAAGGAAAAGCGGCTTGAGGAAGTGAACAGGCTGCTCTCCCTCGTCTCCATGACCGAGTACCAAAAACGGAAACCACAGGAACTATCTGGTGGGGAGCGACAGCGTGTTGCCTTGGCAAGGGCCCTGGCCTCCCAGCCACAGCTGCTCCTACTTGATGAACCACTCTCCGCCCTCGATGCCAAATTGCGCAAGCACCTACGCTCTGAAATTCGCAGGATCCACGAGGAAACAGGCATAACCACTCTCTATGTAACCCATGACCAGGAGGAGGCTCTTGCCATCGCCGATACCATCATCGTCATGCAGGGCGGCAAGGTTGAGCAGGTTGGCTCAGGGGAAGAGATCTATCACAGCCCAAACTCCCTCTTTGTTGCCACCTTCATGGGGGAGGGCAATACCCTTCCCTACAACATCATTCCCCGAAGCGTAATAAGCCAGATGGGTGGCAACGGTTTTCTCTTCAAACCCCTTGAGGGCAAACACACCATCTTCTTCCGCCCAGAGCATGTCATCATCCAGGACGATGAGACACTTCCCCTTCCGGAATTCTTCACCCACCTGGAGTTCAGGGATGCCCAGGTGGTGGGCTGTGAATTCCAGGGAGACCATTTCAGGATCTCCCTGCTGTGGGAAGGCCACCAAATCATCGCCCATGCAGAGGAGAGACCACGAACTGCCAAAGTCAGGCTCGGCATACGGATTGAGAAGATACGTGAGTTCCTGAATGGCCAATTAGTGATAAAAAACTGAATATCCCCTAGGTTGGGAATAGTACAACCGTAGGGAATCTGTATACTTAGGGTATGAGACGAATACCATTGGCCTTCCTAGCCCTACTTCTCGCCTCCACAGCCCTACTCCCTGCACATGGGAAGATTAACTACGCCCTCGATGTATCGGACTCCTACTATGCGGCAATTCCCCATTTTGCAGATGAGATCCCCTTTCGTAGCAGCAACGCCACCTCCATATCCATAGGAGCGATTGGGTATTTTGAACCATCCTTCTCAGCAAGCCTCGACCTGACGGCCCTGTTTGTCACCCCGTCGATACCCTTTGGGAACTACCAGGGCAGAGGGTTCAACTCCGTAGGCTTCAGGCTAAGGGGAAGCTACCAGTTCAACCCGGTAGTCGGCATCTTTGCCAGCATAGGAAATGAGGTAAACTACTACCGTACCATCAAGGAGGCCTTCATCTCCTTCTCGATACAGGCAGGACCCCAGTTCAGGCTGCTGGACACAGGGATGCACACCCTGGACCTTACCATTCCCATAACTATCCACCTGAGGAAGGAGATCACAGCCCCCATGATCGGCGTGGGGATGCGCTACAGCCTTGCCCCCTACACCAAAGAGGAGAAGCCATGAAGAAGCTTTTGATCTTCCTTGCCATGACCCTCTTTCTCTTCTCCTCCTGTGAGCTCTTCATGGAGGAGCCTCTCATGAAAGGGAAGATATACACTGTCATCATCGGCTTGGACTATGAAAACTCCTCCCATGACAACCTTTCGGGTACCCTCAATGATGCCAAGGAGCTTATTGAAACCTTCGCAGCCGTCGCAGAGAGGGACGGGCGGGAGTACCACAACTACCCCATGATCCAGGAAGAAGGTTCTGTACCTTCTGTTTCATCGTTTCCTTCCAACTACCCATCAAAGAGCAATGTGGAATACAACCTGGCTGCCATCAAAGCACTTTCCACAGAGGATGACCTCACCATCCTCACCTACTCTGGCCATGGGGTTGAACTCAGCGGAGAGCTTGTGTTCGGCACCACCGATCCAGACTCCGATACCTACATGGATGTCACGGAACTGCTCTCCCTGATGGGTGAGATCAAGGGCAAGAAACTCATCATCCTGGACAGCTGCTTTAGCGGCATGGCAGTTCAATCCAGCCCCTCTTCTACCAGCACAATCCTCGATAACTCGATAGCCAAGTTCTTCGCAACCTACTACTCGGCAGAAACGTACAGGAAGCCCGACCTCTTCGTGCTTTCCGCCAGTGCCCACACCGACTCCTATGAAGATTCCTTCCCATCAACGGTAGACCACAACCATGGCTATTTTTCCTATGCACTCCTACAGGCACTGGGGTGGGACCACCCCCATGCGGTGGATCTGACTACAGTAACCCCTGGCTACCCCCCTGCAGCGAAGGGTGGTCGCATTACCGTGGATGGGCTCTACCAGTACATACTCAACCATCAGGGGATCGATTCACGGTTCAAGATTTTCAACTACACAGGATTCCATCAGCACCCACTGACCACAGGAGGGGCCCTTGACCTTGTCCTGTTCTCCTTCTGAAGCGTATGCTTGAAGTATCTTTCTTAACAGGGCGAGGGGTTTTCAGTGAAAAGGATGTTCCTAGCCAGTTTGCTGCTCTGTGCGCTTTTGCTCTCTGGGTGTGAGCTCTTCTGGCCAGAGGCACCTCTAGGCTCAATCAAGGCGATCTTTGTCGGCCTCAACTACCAGGGCACAGATGTGAATACCCTGGGGGGAACCATCCACGATGCAACTGAAATGGAGATGTGTTTCTCTGAACTGAGTGTTAGACATGAGAGGGAGTACCACTCCTACTCGCTGTTGCAAACAGGAACGTTTATCCCTGAAACAGCATCCTATGCATTTGACGGATACTCCTCCTCACTTCCCACCAGGGAGAACCTGTTCTCCCTCATCGAGGTCCTGAAACCAACCATTGCAGAACAGGACCTGACCATCTTCTCCTATAGCGGGCATGGCTACGATGATGGGTCGTTGGTGTTGGCAACCGAGAATGGCAAGATCTTTGCAGAGGATGAAACCATCAGGGAGGAGGCATTGGTCAGTGTCACTGAGTTGTTGGCAGCATTCTCATCCCTTCCAGGAAAGAAGCTGCTCATCTTCGACAGCTGCTACAGCGGAGCCTTTGTAGGGGAGAGCGGCAGCTCAGTCAACCTCATCGAAAGGGACACCTACCTGGACAAGGCTTTTGAGACCTTCTTCTCCTCTGACTCCTACGCTCCTTCCCTCTTTGTCCTGACAGCAACAACGAAGGACAACACCAGCAAGGAACCAGGGGGGATCCACTCCCATGGGTACTTCACCAAGGCGTTGCTTGAGGGCCTAGGGTGGGATGATGATGCCATGACCTTGGGGGATGGTAGCCCAGCAAAGGAAAAGGGAGTCCTCACTACAGACTCCCTCTTCTCCTATATCCTTGGCCACCAGAACTTCCCCCTGAGGGGGATCAACACAAAGAGATACCAGCACCCCACCATTAGCGGAGGCCCGTACGCCCTTGTCCTGTTTTAGGTGATGAACTGCCCCTCTCGGATAAGCTCTATCTCATCACGGATGATGGCAGCCCGTTCGAACTCGAGGTTCTTGGCTGCTATGAGCATCTCCTTTTCCAGAGCCTTCACATACTTTTTGCGATCGCCAGAACTCAGCAGGTTGAACCCTCCCTTGAGGATTGCCAGATCCTGCTTCTGGTTCTGCTTGACATCTTCCTTCTCCCTCTCAAGGATGTCATGCACAGCCTTGATGATGGTGGTCGGGGTGATGCCATGCTCCTTGTTGTATTCCATCTGGATAGCCCTTCTGCGGTTGGTCTCCCCTATGGCCTGCTCCATCGCACTGCTCATCCTGTCAGCATACATGATGACCCGGCCCTCACTGTTACGTGCAGCCCGGCCGATTATCTGGACCAAGGAGGTTGCTGAGCGAAGGAAGCCTATCTTGTCAGCATCGAGAATTGCTATGAGGGAGACCTCCGGGAGGTCCAACCCCTCCCGGAGCAGGTTGATGCCTACCAGCACATCAAAGACCCCCAGGCGCAGATCCCTAAGCAGTTCCACCCTCTCGAAGGTCTCTATCTCTGAGTGGAGGTAGCGGACCTTCAGGCCCAGCGAGGCAAGGTAATCGGTGAGGTCCTCACTCATCCGTTTGGTGAGGGTGGTTATCAGAACCCTTTGTTTCTTTGCAATGGTCTTGCGGATCTCTGCATAGAGGTCCTCCATCTGTCCCTCTGTGGGGCGAACCTCAATCTCCGGATCCAAAAGGCCGGTTGGACGGATCATCTGTTCGACGATCTGCACACTATCACGCATCTCTACAGGACCGGGGGTAGCCGACACAAAGACCCTCTGCTTGACCACCTCGGTAAACTCCGAGGCCTTCAAGGGGCGGTTGTCCAATGCTGAAGGAAGGCGGAACCCATAGTTCACCAGATTGAGCTTGCGCGATCGGTCCCCTTCATACATGGCCCCGACCTGGGGAAGCGTCACATGGGACTCATCGATGAAGGTGACGAAGTCAGGGGGGAAGTAGTCCAGCAGGACAGCTGGGCGCTCCCCTGCATGCCTGTCGGAGAGGGGACGGGAGTAGTTCTCGATACCACCACAATAGCCGATCTCCTCAAGCATCTCCAGGTCGTACTCGACACGGGTCTTGATGCGTTCAGCCTCCAGTGGGCGCCCAGAGCTGGTAAAGAACTCAACCTGGTCCTCCATCTCGCTTCGGATCCTCTGGATGGCAGCCTTCACCTGCTCGGGAGGCATGACAAACTGTTTTGCAGGGTAGAGGGTATAGCTGGAAACCTGTTCCTGCTTCGCCCCCGACACAGGGTCAAACCACTGGATCGATGAGATCTCATCCCAGTCGACAGAAATCCTGACTGCATTCTCCAGATAGGAAGGGCAGATCTCGATGATGTCCCCCCGAACCCGGAAAGCTCCCCGCTTGAGGATGGCGTCATTGCGTTCGTACTGCATCCTCACCAACTGGTCCAGGACATCGTGGTGGTGGAAAGGCTCTCCCACCTCAAAGGTATGGACCATGTCCCTGACAGAAACCGGGTTAGCCAGGCCAAAGATACAGGATACCGTTGCTACCACGATGACATCGCGCCTTTCCATCAGGGAGAATGAGGCAGAGAGGCGTAGCCTGTCTATCTCCTGGTTGATGTCGGCATCTTTCTCGATATAGAGGTCCCTACCTGGAACATACGCCTCAGGTTGGTAATAGTCGTATGTCGAGACAAAGTACTCGACAGCATTTTCTGGGAAGAAGGACTTGAACTCCCTAAACAGCTGGGCCGAAAGGGTCTTGTTGTGTGACAGCACAAGCGTGGGGCGTTGGACCTGCTCGATGATCTTTGCCATCGTGTAGGTCTTTCCACTACCGGTCACTCCCTTGAGGGTCTGGAACCTATTGCCATCCTTCAAGCCTTGGGAGAGCTTCTCAATGGCCTGGGCCTGGTCCCCTGCAGGCTCATACTCTGCATAGACCTTGAACTTCTTCTGTTCGTAGGTAACATCACCGTGGACATTCTCAACTGGTTCGCCGCCCCATTTTTCATCAACGCGAATCTCGCTCATCTTTACCGTACCAATGCACTCACATGCTGTGCAGTCCGTTCAATGAGCTGCACGTCTATCGTCTTGGTCTCCCCTTTTCGGTTGACCGTCACTTTTACCTTGTCGCCACTTCGGGTATGCAGAAGAGCCAGATAGAGATCATTGAGGTCCTTTATGGCTGTTGTGCCTATGGCGGTGATGATATCCCCACCAAGATAGATGACACTCGAGCCATACTGGACCATCTGGGTTCCGCCCTTGAGCCCGGCCTTCTCGCTCAATCCGCCGGTGACCACCTGGCTGACCAATACACCTTTGTCGACTGAAAGCTTGCCGTAGGAAACCAGCTGTGGGGTGAGCTGGACTGTTGCAATGTCCAGCCACCCCCTGCTGACCCTACCCAGCTTGATCAGGTCTGGGATGATGGCAATTGCAGTATCGATGGGAATGGCAAAGTTTATCCCCTGTGAATTCCCATTGGTCGAGTAGATGGATGAGTTTATGCCAATGACCTCGGATTGGCTGTTCAAAAGAGGGCCACCACTGTTGCCAGGGTTGATCGAAGCATCGGTCTGGATCGCATTCATGATGATCTTTCCCTCGCTGGTACGCACAGGACGATTAAGTCCGCTTACCACCCCGACGGTCATCGTACGGTCATATCCAAAGGGATTTCCGATGGCTATCACCTTCTGCCCGATCTTCAGGTCATCGCTGGTACCCAAATCAATGGGGTAGAGGGTGGTATCCTTGTCCACCGTTATCTGGATTACCGCCAGGTCATCCTCACTATCGAGCCCGATGAGCTTAGCCTCATAGGACTGCTCGTTGTACAGCGTCACCTTCAGGCTTTTTGCCTTCTCCACCACATGGGCGTTGGTGAGGATATACCCATCCAGGGAGAGGACGATTCCGCTGCCTGTACCCTGTGCGGGCAAGACATCCATGAAGGAGTTGACGGTAACATCCATGGTGGTGGTTATGTGCACCACACTACGGTTCACCTTGTCATAGACACTGATATTCTGCATCTCTGAGGCACTGTAACGCCAGGGCTGGGCCCCCTCCTCAAAGAGGGAGAGCCCCTCATCACCATAGAAGATGTCGGAGACAGGGATTCCAGAGAGGGAGAGAAGGGCACTCTCTCCCTGGTCCTTCACTATCGTCCTCAAGACCTTCTGCAGGTTCTTCCTGTCCTGGTCTGACTGTATTGCATGGGTCCACTTCCATAGCACCATAGAAGCGAGGATGATCGCAATCGCGACCACCACAGCTATGAGCATCTGGAGGATCCTTCTTTTTGTATCCTTGAGCATTAGCTAAGTGTACTGCCAATCCCCTCAGGTTGGCAACAACTACAAGGAGGCAAGAAGCGCTTCAACCTCATCAAGCGTTGGGGGGTCGCACCCTTTCCTGGAACAGTTTATCGATGCCGCTGCATTGGCAAACCTCATCGCAGAGGCAATGGTCTCCTTGGAGAGATTCTCAAGGTGGGGCTCCTGTCCATCGGGGCCGAAGAAGCCCCCACGATCGAGATAGGATAGCAAGGCACCGCTGAAGGTGTCCCCTGCCCCTACCGTATCGACAACAGGCAGGTCTATTATTGGGGAATCAACGGTAAATTTCTGGGGGCTGTACCAGGTGCTCCCTTCCTTGCCCCGGGTCAGGATGATATGGGAACCACTCTCCTTGCTCAGGCGTTTGGCCGCCTCTTCAACGCCGAGGTCAGGATAGAGCAAAAGCAGGTCATCGTCGCTGAGCTTGATGAGGTCTGACAGCTGGATGGCCAGCTGAAGACGTTCCCTGTATGCCGCAAAGTCCTCGATAACCGTGGGCCGGACATTGGGGTCGAGGAATATGATGGGGGCAGGCTTGAGCATGTCAACCGCTGCAAGGATCGCATCACAGCCTGGCTCGACCACAAGCGAGACCGAGCCAATATGGAGCACCTTGAGGTCGGAATGGTCTGAAAGGGAGGTGAGCAGCATATCACGGTCCAGGGTCGTGGCAGCGGTGTTCTTGCTGTAGAAGGCGTAGCTGGCCTTTCCCTTATCATCGAGGGAGGCAAACCCGATCATCGAGGGAAGGGGACTCGCACAGAGGGCAGGATCGAAAAGCACCTTGTTGTCAACCAGATGCTCCAGCATCCTCACCCCAAACATATCGGCCGATATCTTGCCAAAGAACCCTACTGGAGCGTGGAGCCTTGCAGCTGCCGTAGCAGCATTGAGGCCACAACCACCAATGTACGAGGCAAAAGTAACCGAAGAACCTTCCTTACCTTTTCCAATAAAATCTATCAGGGCTTCTCCAATAACTCCAATCATTTCCAGCTCCTACAAATATCGTTTTTTTGGTTGTCCAAGGACACCTGCATATACTTCGACATACTCTTTTGCACTGCTCATCATGATTTTTGGCAACAGGACCTCCTCGATCTGGAAGAATCCCACATCACTGGACATGGAGACATCGATCATGATGGGATGTTCCTCCCCTTTGCTGATCGTTACCTTCTCTATCGAGTTTGCTGAGTACTTGTGGATATCTCCGGTCTTGGGGGCTGTGGTAATGCTTAGGGGTATCCTCGCCCTTCCCTTCTCCATATCGCAGCCATCGGCAACCAGAAGGAGTCCAGCCTCAATGCTGTAGACCTTCCTGGAAGCCATATGACCCAGGACGCCTTCGGTTGCGACGCTGATGATGGCAATTCGCCTGCCCATCTCCTCGGGAAATAGGGCCTTGAGAATCCTATCCATGATGGGCCTTGCTATGATGAGTCCGGTAAGCTCGTGTTCGGTGCGTGAGACACTCATCCCCAGGTCATGCACAAAGGAGGCGAGCAGCAGGGCGCAGAGGCTATCTTCATAGGTACCTGAATTTTCATTGACAATCGAGGTGGGAACCTCTGCCTCGCGCAGCAAGGAGAGCATCTTCACTCCATTGCAGGCTACCTGGCGCATATGGACTGGCCCATGGTCATTATAGTTCAATCGCTTGATGGAGACGGTGTTGCCATACTCCTGCAGAGCTTCAATCTCCTCGTCCTCCAACAACATCTGGGCAAGGCGGTAGCTGTCGGAACCTTTTTCCAACAGGCCAAGCAGCTGCTTGCTGACACTATGTTCTTTCTGTGATTTCATACCCTAAGAGTACAACAACTTCTGGTTTGGGGAAAGGGTTTAGGCTCCAGTGGATAAAAGAGCCCATCTATCCTATACTGGGCCCATGAAACGAGTGACAATGAACGATTTCCGCTGGTTGGGCAAGCCTGACAGATGGGAAAAAAACTATAGGGAAGTGAAGCTGAGTGTCGATGGCATGCAGAATCTGCCAGGAGGTCCCCTGCTATTGGCAGTAAGCGATGAGGACTTCTCCCTCTCCCTGGTAACCTCCATCGCCCCTGAAGGGGGCTTCTGTGGCCTCTGCCTCTTCCATAGCGAACAAAGCTATGCGGCAGTAGGGCTCTCCAGTACACACCTGTTGCTTGAGAGTGCGATACACTCCTACAAAACCCGGAGTACCCTACCCTTGCAGACAGGGGATGAGTCCATCACCTGGAGGATGGAACACCAGGGGGAAGCGATTAGGATCGGATACCAGCTTCCCTCTGAAGAGAGTGTCGAATGGGTCGTTACGACAACCCTGCCGGGGATGGAAAAGGCTGTCAGTTTTGGTCCTTTCTTCACCAACGGGACTGGGACACCCTTTGAGGCGACAGCCCATAGCCTACGGTATGCAAAAAAGTAAAGAGGGGCCAACCGGTTATACTCGTATAACCATCGCTGATATGATACGATAGGCCAGCTTCATAGCACACCCCTTTGAAAGGGTACAAGGAAGGACTTTACATGGAAGAGAGAGATGACCTCGAGGTCAAAGAGAAGACCTCACTAAACTTTTTGGAGCGTATCATCGAGGATGACCTTGCCAACGGGCGGGTTCCCAACAATGAGATCATTACACGCTTTCCCCCAGAACCCAACGGCTACCTGCATATCGGGCACATCAAGTCCATATGCATCAACTTTGGGCTAGCCGACAAATATGGTGGACGGTGCAATCTCCGCCTTGATGACACCAACCCCGAAAAGGAAGAACAGGAGTACATCAATGCCATTAAGGAAGACATCCAGTGGCTTGGGTTTGACTGGGGCATCCATGAATACTACGCATCTGACTACTATCAGAACCTCTATGAGATAGCCGTCAGGCTCATCGAGGAGGGCAAGGCCTTCGTTGACAGCCTTTCTGCTGAGGAGATGAAAGAGTACCGCGGCACCCTTACCGAGGCGGGAAGGAACAGTCCTTACAGGGAGCGCAGCATCGAAGAGAACCTGAGACTCTTTGAGGAGATGCGCCAAGGCAAGCACCCAGAGGGTTCCCATATCCTCAGGGCCAAGATTGACATGTCCAGCCCAAACATAAACATGCGCGACCCTGCCCTCTATCGCATCAAGTTTGCCCATCACATGAGGACAGGCGACAGGTGGTGCATCTACCCGATGTATGACTTTACCCACCCCATCAGCGATGCCCTTGAAGGGATAACCCACTCCATCTGTACCCTTGAGTTCGAAGACCACCGTCCCGCATACGACTGGGCTACAGCTATCGATGGCGTTGAACACACTCCCCACCAGTATGAGTTTGCCCGTCTGAACATCAACTATCTGGTCATGAGCAAGCGAAGGCTTTTGAACCTGGTGAAGCTTGGCATCGTCACTGGTTGGGATGACCCAAGGATGCCAACCATCAGCGGCATCCGTCGTCGTGGGTATTCCCCTGAAGCCATGAAGGATTTTATCGGCCGTGTAGGTGTTGCCAAGGTAGAGGGCGTCGTCGACTACTCCTTGATGGAGTTCTGTGTCCGTGAAGATCTCAACAAGAGGGCAAAGCGACTTATGGTCGTCCTCGACCCTCTCAAGATCGTCATCGACAACTACCCAGAGGGCAAGGTCGAGTATTTCGAGGCAGTCGCCAACCCTGAGGAAGAGAACTCCCCCACCCACCAGATTCCTTTCACTCGTGAGCTCTACATCGAAAGGGAAGACTTCATGGAAATCCCTGCGAAAAAGTACCACCGTCTCTATCCTGGAAACGAGATACGCCTGAAGTATGCCTATTACATCACAGCCAATTCTGTAGTCAAGGATGAGGCTGGGAATATCCTTGAAGTCCACTGTACCTATGACCCCCTCTCAAAGGGAGGTACGACCCCCGACGAAAGGAAGGTTAAGGGAACGAGCCATTGGGTAAGTGCCTCTGAAGGTGTATCCATCGAGGCCAGGCTCTATGACAAGCTCTTCCTTTCCGAGAACCCAGGCAAGGCAACAGGGAACTATCTTGATGACCTCAACCCGGATTCCCTGGTGATAGTCCCGGATGCCAAGGCTGAGCCTGAGATCCTCAAGGCAAGACGCGGAGACTACCTACAATTCATCAGAAACGGATATTTCACGCTGGAAAGCAAGGAAAGCACTGAAGGGCATCCTGTCTTCAACAGGACAGTAACCCTCAAGGACTCCTGGGCGAAGCTAAAACTGAAAATGGAACAGGAATAAGCAGCAAGGGTGGAGGATGGGCAACCTTGTCCTCTACCCTATCTTCACGGTCCAACAGGAGATTGCTATGAATTATTTTTTCGACCAGCATTTCCATGTCATGAACATCGAACACCCTAACCTTCTCTCCTTCTTCGCCTCCCTTGACACGGGCATACCCGACCTCATCACCAGCGGGGCCCTTTCACCAAACTACATCCTCACCGGCAAGAACCTCAAGGGATCCTTGATGCTCAACAGAATAACCAACACGCTCACCACCTTCGAACAACCAATCGGGGAGACGCTGGCTGTCATGGAGGATGACCTGGAGGGAAAATTCACCTCCCATGAGGAAGAAGCCCCAAAACCCGATCAGCCCTACATCAGGGAGGGAAAGATGCACATGCGTAGCCAGAGCTATGACAAGCTTGCCATGTGCCCTCAACTGATGGATTTCTCCAGCAATGAGATCAGCCGGGAAGGCCTCTATTATCCATCAAAAAAGACCAGTAGGATCCTCAAATATGCTGAAGATACCCTTGCAGGCTTCGACCTCTATCGCAAGGACCATCCTGAGGGCCTGTTTGAATTCTTCCCCTTCATTGGCATTACCCCTCCAACGCACTCCATTGAGTTCATCGAGGAGTTGCTTGAGACCTATGTGACCAAAACCCATTCAAGGCAAGGCCAGTTCAAGGAAGGAAAGCAGAAATTCTATGGGGTGAAGTTCTATCCACCCTTGGGCTACAACCCGTGGCCATCAGACCAGAAGGAGAGGGATAAGGTTACCCTCATCTACGACTTCTGCACAAAGTATGATGTACCTATCATGACCCATTGTGATGACCAGGGCTTTCGTGGGATATCGCCAAAGGAAGCGTGGAAGTACACCTCCCCAGCAACCTACAAGCCAGTTCTGGAAGCCTATCCAACGTTGCGCATCGACTTTGCCCACTACGGTTGGCAGTACAATCCACTGCACAAGAAACCTCTCACCATCCTGACTGCGGCGGCAGCCAAGGTTCCTGACTCCCCTTGGTTCTTTGAGCTGGTGGAGCTGATGCACCTCTATCCCAATGTATATGCTGACTTCTCCTTCAGCGGGACAAACAGCGACTTCTATATACTGCTTGACAACTATATCAAGACCTTGGATGAGATGAAGGCCGAAACGGTACTCTCCCGTTCCCTCTTTGGTTCAGATTTCAATGTAAATTTACTGAAGGTAGAATCCTACACCAGCTACTACAGGATGTTTGAGCTTTCCCCATTCGCGGATGAGAACATTCACAGGTTTGTCCAGACCAACCCAATGGCTTACATGGGAATCGTAGAGTAAGGAACATTTGGCATTGACCCTTGCATAATAATTAAGGCAGGCTTTTCACAGCCTGCCGTTTGTTCCAAGTGCGTCCCGAAGGACAACTCTTAGTAGTTCTTTGCAACGATCTCAAAATAGGCCTGGGGGTGCGCACAAACAGCACACATGGCAGGAGCCTTCTTTCCAATGACAATATGACCACAATTGGAGCATCTCCAGATCTGTTCACCGTCTCTGCTGAATACCACACCATCCTCAACATTCTTCAACAGGTCAAGGTAGCGCTGCTCATGGTGCTTCTCAATGGCAGCAACCATCTCAAACAGGGCAGCAATCTTGGTAAAGCCTTCAGCACGGGCATCCTTGGCAAAATTTACATACATGTCGGTCCATTCATAGTGTTCACCGGCAGCAGCAGCCTTGAGGTTGCTTGCAGTATCGGCAATTTCGCCACCTTCCTGAAGAAGCTTGAACCAAATCTTGGCATGTTCCTTCTCGTTTCCTGCAGTTTCCTCAAAAAGGTTGGCAATCTGGACATATCCTTCCTTACGAGCCTTTGAGGCAAAGTAAGTGTACTTGTTTCTTGCTTGTGATTCTCCTGCAAAAGCTGCGGCCAGGTTAGCTTCAGTCTTCGATCCTTTCAATTCCATACAATTGCTCCTTCACTGCACTTTGGCAGCATGCGATTTTTTACAATCGGGGCAAACCCCGTTAAAGACCAGTTCATAAGAGTCCAGTTCATACCCATAGGTCTCAAGGCTATCAGCAGAAATGGAGAGGTCCGCCAGCATCTCAATGTCACCAACACTCTTGCATTCTATGCACTGGATATGAAAATGGTTGCCAAGAGTCCTATCAAAGTGGTCGGGTCCTCCAAGAACCCGGATACGCTTCACCTTTCCTTCATCGACCAACATGTTCAGATTTCTATATACAGTGGCACGGCTGATGGAAGGATGCTTAACCACTATACTATCATATATCTGTTCTGCATTGGGATGATTATCGGCTGCAGAGACGGCTTCCCAAATCAAGCCTTTCTGTATCGTTTGTCTTTTCTCTTTCATAATAATCCTAATTGATAGCTTTTCTCATATAAGAGAATAACTCACCTATTCCCGTGTGTCAACGTATCTAAGCAAATCAACACATGTGTATTCGATTTTGGAAAGTCTTCTCCCTACCAACCTTTGCAAAAGCAGAGAAGCAAGAGTCTATTTCCAAACTGCCTGTCCAAATCCATAAGAGGATCTCCAAAAATAGCACCATCGCGTACCCATTAGTATGTATAAATGGGAGTATATCATAGCAAAGCTATGGTTACAGCAATTTTTATCAGAATGGTTACAAGATATTCCTTCATGGCAGAAACCCCACTTTGGTGTTCATTTCTACCCTCAATGAAAAATCCCAAGCCGTTAGGCCTGGGATCTTTCGTTGGATAACCTATGTGGTTATTTGTCATCCTTTTTCTTGTCATCAAGCCAGAAGAACGAGTCTCTGCTCTCTTCCTCACCCCTAGTTCGTGTTTCCTTGAACTTGTCAAAGCCATACGGTTTGGGAGAAGACTTTCTCTCTCTGCTTGGACCATCAAAAGCAGGACGGCCACCATCACGGTCAAAGGGCTTGCGCTCACGATCGCCGTAGGAAGGACGGGCTCCATCACGGTCAAAGGGCTTGCGCTCACGATCGCCATAGGAAGGACGTGCTCCATCACGGTCGAAGGGCTTGCGCTCTCTGTCGCCATAGGAAGGACGGGCTCCATCGCGGTCAAAGGGCTTGCGCTCACGATCGCCATAGGAAGGACGTGCTCCATCGCGGTCAAAGGGCTTGCGCTCACGATCGCCATAGGAAGGACGTGCTCCATCGCGGTCAAAGGGCTTGCGCTCTCTGTCACCATAGGAAGGACGGGCTCCATCACGGTCAAAGGGCTTGCGCTCACGATCGCCATAGGAAGGACGGGCTCCATCGCGGTCGAAGGGCTTGCGCTCTCTGTCGCCATAGGAAGGACGGGCTCCATCACGGTCAAAGGGCTTGCGCTCTCTGTCGCCATAGGAAGGACGGGCTCCATCACGGTCGAAGGGCTTGCGCTCTCTGTCACCATAGGAAGGACGGGCTCCATCACGGTCAAAGGGCTTGCGCTCTCTGTCGCCATAGGAAGGACGTGCTCCATCACGGTCAAAGGGCTTACGCTCTCTGTCGCCATAGGAGGGTCTGTCACCATAGGAAGGACGGGCTCCATCGCGGTCAAAAGGCTTGCGCTCACGATCGCCATAGGAGGGCCTGTCACCATAGGAAGGACGGGCTCCATCGCGGTCAAAGGGCTTGCGCTCTCTGTCGCCATAGGAGGGTCTGTCGCCATAGGAAGGACGGGCTCCATCGCGGTCAAAGGGCTTGCGCTCTCTGTCGCCATAGGAGGGTCTGTCGCCATAGGAAGGACGGGCTCCATCACGGTCAAAGGGCTTGCGCTCTCTGTCGCCGTAGGAGGGTCTGTCGCCATAGGAAGGACGGGCTCCATCACGGTCAAAGGGCTTGCGCTCTCTGTCACCATAGGAGGGTCTGTCGCCATAGGAAGGACGGCCACCATCACGACCACCACGATCGCCATAGGAAGGACGGCCACCATCACGACCACCACGGTCGCCATAGGAAGGACGGCCACCATCACGATCGCCACGGCCACCATCACGATCGCCACGGCCACCATCACGATCGCCACGGTCACCATAGGAGGGGCGGCGGTCATCACGACCACCACGATCGTCTCTTGGAGCACGGTCATCATATGAGCGTGGTGCCCTACGATCTGCTTCAGGTGCTTCTTCCTGGGTTACAGGAGTAGCAAGGGCAATATCATCATCATCCCATTGAAGGGTCAGGACATCGTCTTCGATGCTGTTGGCTTCTGCCACTGGGGCTTCTTCCTCATCAAATTCGCCTTCCTCTTCATCCTGATACTCATCCTCTTCGAGGGTGTCATCATCAGAGAGTTCCATTTCTTCAGGGATTTCTTCTTCAATAACTACAGTTTTCTCTACAGTTTCTTCTACGTTGGTATCAGCCTGTACGGTATCTTCAGTAACTACTGCGTCAATCTTGACGTCTTCAATCATTTCTTCAATCTTTTCTTTTTTCTTAGCCATGGTTATTATTTCCACTTTTTCAATATCGCGCTGGTTCTTGCCAGCTTTCTTGTCAACGGTTTGCAGGTCTTCTGCATAGATCCGTACTTCCTGTTGCTTATAGAGCAACCAACTTTTCGCGATCCCCAACTTGTGTGTAAAGCCCGGTGCTGCTACGTTCGAGCTTATTTCCTGAATCTCATAACCGCGAATTCTGCCTTTGTCCATTCCGAAGGAACTAAGGTTTGTAGAGAACAAGAGAATTCCATCCCTTGTCAACAGTGCATTCAGCACCCGTATCCAACGCAGGTAATCTCTCTGGACATCAAAGTCATGGTCCATTTTCCTGCTATTGGAGAAACTTGGCGGATCGAACACGATCAGATCATACTTCCGCCCTTCCTGTACCGCATCTACAACATATTGCCAAGCATCGCTGGCAATACAGGGGAAGAGTTCCTCTGGAAACCCATTATCCATAAGGTTCTTCTGAGCCCATGCTGTATAGCTGGCATTCAAGTCCACCGACTCGACTCTCCTTGCTCCGCCTTTTGCAGCGTACACAGAGAAAGATCCAGTATAGGAGAACAAATTCAGTACCGAAAGCCCTTCGCTCATAGACCTGACCATATCACGAGTAACCATATGGTCCAGGAATAGCCCGGTATCGATACGTTTGGTCAGATCGACGGTAAAAATCAAGTTGTTTTCCGTTACCTGAACCAGAAGAGACTCTTCACTCTGCACCTCATGCTGTTCCTTGCCGACTCTCTTTGGCCGGCGATGAAACACTACATGGGTAGACTGGACATAGAGCATCCTCGAGACAATATCACAGCAGCTTGCCTCAGTCTGGTCGTCCAATCCGTCTTCACTGAAATCAGTAATTCGTGCATAGGGTCCATAAATATCAACAGTAACAGGAAATCCTTCAAGATTCCTATCATACACTCTCATGCACGTCGTTCCACTTTTCAGCATCAAACGACGCATTTTCAAAGCGTTTGCCTTTAAAATCTTTCCAAAATCCTTTTCCGTATAATCCATGACGCCCCTGATAGCTCTTTCTGCAATGCAGTGTATATGCTACTATAGAAAAAAGCTAGAGAAGCGAAGGAAAAACTATTATGGATGAAGATGCTCAAGCCTTTATTGATGAACTGGAGACACGCCACCAAGCCAAAATTACATGGAAAACCTATGCAACCTGGTATGGGAATAACCATGAGATCTCCCGGGAGTTCGGAGTATTCCTCTATAGATGCGGCGACACCTTTTTCTTTGAGGATTTTGAAAGAAACCCAAGCATGTTTGGCATCTCCCTCAAACCCAAGAAGAGCAAGCAACCGTTTCAGAAATATGAAGGCTCCTTCTCTCTTGATGAACTGGGTACCACCAGACAGGTAGTCAAAGCCCAAGCTCTGAAGGTAACCCAAGGGCTGAAGAAAACCGATGACCTACCCAGTGCCAACCTACTGGACAGGATATTTAGGCAAATGGTTGAAATGGTCATCCTCAAGGATGGGACTGTCCATTTCTTCGAATTGATAGATCGCAAGGCATTTGCGGTTGCTCTACAAGCATAGGAGGAACATATGGGTGCTTTCAAGGCATACGACATACGAGGAATCTATAACCAGGATTTCAACAAGGAAACCGTCTATAAAATAGGGTTTTTTCTCCCAAAACTGCTGAACTGCAAAGAGGTGGTGGTAGGACGGGATGTCCGTACTACCAGTGACGAGATCTTTGAGGCATTGAGCAGGGGCATAACCGACAGTGGCGCAGATGTCTGGGACATTGGCCTTGCCACCACTCCCATGGTCTACTTTGCCACCGTCCACTTTGCATCCGGCGCTTCGGTCCAGATCACTGCAAGCCATAACCCAGCCAAGTACAACGGCTTGAAGATCAGCAGGACGAAAGCTGTCCCGGTCGGCTCTGACTCTGGCCTGAAGGAACTGGAGATGATGGTTCTAAACGAACCCATCGTCGTGGAGAAAAAGAAGGGAACCATCATCAAAAAGGATGCAAAGACACCCTATCTTGCATTCCTTGCACCCTTTGTACCCGATACCTCAAAACTGAACATCTCCTTTGACCTTTCCCACGGTATGGCCAATCTCCTGGCCAAGGACCTGTTTGGCGAAAAGCCAAGCTATCTCTACGACCATTTTGACGGGACGTTCCCTGCCCATGAGCCCAATCCCCTTGAAGAGGAAAATTGCCGGGATATCAAGGCGGCGGTCCTTTCCAACAAAAGCGATGTCGGAGTCATTTACGATGGCGATGCCGACCGAGTCATGTTCATCGATGAGAAAGGACGCTTCATACAACCAGATTACATTACAGCGGTCCTTGGATACCACTACCTCAAAAGCGAGAAGGGAAATGTCCTGGTTGACATTCGAACCAGCAGGTCCACAACCGAATACCTCTCCAAACATGGGGCAGCGGTTCATGTCTGGAAAGTCGGCCATGCGTTTGCAAAGATCAAGCTAAGGGAGCTTGGCGCAATATTTGGAGGAGAGCTTGCAGGGCACTACTACTTCCGAGATTTCTTCAACTGTGACAGTGGCTTCCTGGCCTCCCTCATTGTGCTTGAGGTGGTAGCCGACCTCAAGAAGCAGGGCATCACCCTGAGCAGTTTCATCGATACCATCATTGCATACGCCAATAGTGGGGAGATAAACTTCAAACTGGAAGAGAAGGATAAGGCAATGGATGCCCTCTATGAAAGATTTGTCACCCAGGACAAACCCGAAAAGGTCCTTGATTTCGATGGGTACCGAATCGAGTTTCCCACCTGGTGGTTCAATGTTCGCAAATCAAATACGGAACCCTACCTCAGGCTAGTCGTAGAGGCAAAGAGCAACGAAGAGCTACAAGAACGAACAGATGCGCTTACTGCAATAATCAAGCAGTTTAACTAATACCACCATTCCACATGAAGGAGTATCTTCCATGAAAGTACTGTTATTTGGAGGCGCAGGGTACATAGGTACCCACGTCGCCCTAGCCTTTCTTGAACGCAATGACACGGTAGGCATATTCGACAACCTCTCCTCAGGCCTGCGATCCAATGTAGATGAGCGATGCCGGTTCATAGAGGGGGACATCCTAAACAAGGACCAAGTCAAGGCAGCCCTCAGTGAGGGTTGGGATGCGGTTGTCCATCTTGCCGCCTTCAAGGCAGCCGGTGAATCCATGCTCAAACCATTCAAGTATTCCGAGAACAACATTACAGGCTCCCTGAACCTCATCACAGAGTGTGTCAGGGCGAAGGTGAAGAATTTCATACTCTCCTCCTCTGCAGCCGTCTATGGAGAGCCTAGCTACCTACCAGTGGACGAGAGCCATCCTACTAATCCTACAAACTACTACGGGTACACCAAGCTCTGTATCGAGGAGAACCTCAAGTGGTACTCAAAGCTCAAGGATTTCAATTTTGTCTCATTACGGTATTTCAATGCAGCCGGATATGATGGGGATGGTAGGATGCTTGGCCTTGAGATGAACCCAGCCAACCTTATTCCCGTGGTCATGGAAGTGGCTGCAGGGTTGCGTCCTAACCTTCTGGTATTTGGGGATGATTATGATACCCCGGATGGAACAGGGGTACGAGACTATGTACATGTCACCGACCTGGCCAAAGGACATCTGCTTGCTGCAGACTATCTGCTGAAGAACCACCAGAACCTTATAGTCAATCTGGGTTCAGAATCAGGCCTATCGGTGCAACAGATTATCGACACGGCCCGCGAGATCACTGGCAAGGGAATTGATGTCCAGTATGTCGAACGACGCCCAGGCGACCCTGCAAAGCTCATAGCTTCATCGACCAAGGCTAAAAAGGAATTGGGTTGGGTTGCTGAACACTCTTCAGTGGAATCCATCATTGCCTCAACATGGAAGGTCTATCAGGCAAACCAGAAGAAAAGCGCAATGTTCAAATAGCAGCAAACGGAGAGAAGCATCATACAGCAGGGGAAACCCTGCTGTTTCTGTCTGCAGGCAACGATGCCATTGCAGCCAAAAAAAAGCAACCCAAAAATTGGATTGCTTGTAATTCCTAGCTCGCCCGGAGGGATTTGAACCCCCGACAGGGTGGTTAACAGCCACCTGCTCTACCGACTGAGCTACAGGCGAATATGCTCTAAGAACGATTGGTACGATACCTTATAGAAAAAATTATGTCAAGCGATTTTCTTGAGATGAGAGAAAAAGTGGGCGGCTTCCTATTGGAAACCGCCCACTGGATAGTGCGTAATTCTTACTTAGCGGGATAGTACTTGGACAGGAAGTCCATGAACACGTCGCTGAGCAAGGAACCCTCAGTAAGGACTCGGCCAAACATCGAGTATCCGTCTCCACCAGCTGCCATAAAGTCGTTAGTAGCTACCTTGTATGTAGCATTCTTATCGATGGCCTTACCGTTGAGCAGGACTCTCAGGATGCGCTTTCCAGGAGCACCGAAGCGGTTGTAGACAACCTGCAGGTCGGTCTGGGAGAAAGCACCATTCGTTTCAGGGAGCATACTGTAGCCATGCTCGAGAGCGGCATACACTTCAGATCCCTTGATCTCACACACAGTAATGATGTTGGTGAACGGCAGTACATTGATGACATCACCGATCGTTACATTACCAGCCTTCATGGAAGCTCTGATGCCACCGCCATTGGTGATGGTGAAGTCAGCGCCGCTTTCAGCTGTCATAGCCTGTGTGATCAACCTTGAAAGGTTGGTCGGCTTGGTGCGTACATTATCACGTACTCCATCAAGTGCCTCAGGAATGGTTGCAATGACCTTGTTCAGCTTATCACTGAGTTGAGCCTTCATGTAACCGACATATTCGGATACCTGAGGATCATCAGGGATGCTGGTAATCCCATAGGAACGAGCAAGCTCGGACGCTGCAGGATCAAGGACATCTTTAGCGGAAATCAACATTGGATAGGTTGCAGTTACCTTGTCATTCTTGACATGTAGCTGGACCAGGCCAACATTCTTAAGGAAGTCTCCAGTAGATACGATCAAGGAGTCACCAACTTTCTTACCCTGGGGAAGAACAGTGTGGCTGTGACCGTCTATGAAGAGGTCGATACCCTTGACGTTATTGATGATCAAGTCGCTGGTCACTCCGGAAGCTCCATCATAGTCGAGGCCGATGTGGCCAAGGACAATAACGTAGTCAACCATGGTGTGGGCGAGATCAACAGCTGCCTGGGCATTCTGTACAATAACATCACTCATGAACGAAAGACCTTCAACATTCTTGGGATGGGTCTTGGTAGCAGTATCGGGGGTGGTCAGACCAACGACAGCAATCTTGAAGCCGTTGAAGTCATATACCTGATAAGGCTGGAACACAAGGTACCCATTGGCATCAAGTACGTTAGCACTCAGGACCTTGATGTTCGTGTACTCGGAAGCAAGCTTTGCAGCTTCAATGAGGCGATCTTTGCCGTAGTTGAAGTCGTGGTTGCCAGGAGCAATGGCATCGAGGCCAAGCATGTCAAGGGCGACTCCTACAGTCTCACCTTCGAACATGTTAGCAAGGTTGGTTCCATGGGTTGTATCGCCGGCATCAAGGTAGAGGATGTTGTCGGTAAGTGCACGACCCATCTTCAACATGGTTGCAAGCTTGGCATAACCCATTCCACCATCAACAGCCTCGATATGTCCGTGGACATCGTTGGTGTGGACGATGAATAAGTCAAATTCCTTGGCGCCGTCAGCGTTCTTCACGATTTCGGTTACACCATAGGGATATACAACAGTGCCCTTTGCAACGGCTACAGGGGCTGGGGCAACAGCGGGTGCTGGTGCGGCAGCAACTGGTGCTGGTGCTGGTGCTGGTGCGGGTGCGGGAGCCGGTGCAGGAGCGGCAGCCTTGGCGACCGGTGAGGGTCCGATCAAGGATACTACTGCTGGATCTTCAGGGACGGTGGTCATAAGGGTATAGCCCATTGCTCTCGCAAACGGCTCGTACGCCTTGGCAATCGCGCTCTTCATCGGGTCGAGCACATCAGAGGCAGGAAGGACCACAGGATAGGTCGAGGTGACCTTTCCGTTCTCAACATGGAGCTGTACTGCACCGATGCTCTTCAGGCCACCGTCTGCTCGTACGATCAGCGTGTTGTTCACGGTCTCGGCCAGTGCGTCTCCGTTTCCGTCGACGAACAGGTCAATGCCGTTGAGGCTCTTGCAA
>NZ_JAVSNJ010000019.1:0-49425 GCF_032144095.1 Sphaerochaeta sp. PS | reverse complement strand
TCCAAGGTCTTTGGTTATGCATTATCTCCAAGGATCGTGGAGAAGAATGTCCCCAGGAAATTGTCCTGGAACTGATCGGAGGTGTAGAGGGCCTGAGAGAAATCCTGCTGGTTCTGTGAGCCACTGAGGTAGTTGTAGAACATCTTGATGTAGCTACCCATCCCTTCATCGGTGGACTCTTCGTCGACCTTGACCACAAGGTAGGAAGCGTTGCTCTTGATCGGGTCCATGACGGTTCCGGCTTCAACGGTATAGAGTTGTTTTCCCACTTCCTTGGCTGATGCTGCAGTTCCCAACAGACCGCTAGGATCTGAATAGCCGAAGTTGTTCATGTAGGTGCTTTGGGCAAGGTTGTAGGGGGTATTCGCAACGGTAACCACATTAAGGCCGGCCTCTTCTGCTGCAAGGGCAAAATCACCCTTGGCCTTTTGGGCAAAGTCGTTTGCTATGGTTGCCAGGTACTCATCCACTACAGCGTTGTCATTGTAGGCGAGATAGCCTTTGACTGAGGTAAGGAGAGCAGGGTCAGCATAGTCAGCCTCAACAGGGGTTGAGTCAACACGGTAGATGGACCATGCGCTAGGTCCTTCAAGAGGCCCAATGACATCCCCTGCCTTGGCGGTCAGCAGCTTGGTGGCATCCTCGGCATTCTTGAAGTTAGGGGTAAGGCCGAAATAGTAGACCGTACCGACCTTGCCTTCCTTGGAAGCATAGGAGTCTTTGCTGGAGGAGGTTGCCACCTCTTCAAACTTCTTCTCACCGCTTGCGATGGAGGCAGCAAGGGCCTTGGCCTCGTCCTCTTTCTCTACGCTGATGATGCTCAGGTCCATGCTATAGAACAACTGCTTGTTCTGGAGGGCATAGGCACTTGCCTTCTCATCTGGATAGAGGGATGCATTGATGTCGACATAGCTGAAGGTACGACCCTTTGACGCCATTGCAGCTACATAGTCAGCCTCAGCTGAAGATGAGAGAGCAGTGCTGACGTCGTCGAGGACGATCTGGTAGGGTACCGACCTGCGAACTGACTTCTCGACAGATGCCTTGCTTTCGGCAGAGGCCTTCTGGTAGAGCTCAACGTTGAACTTTCCGTCCTTGTTGTAGGCACCGCTATTGATGATGGCACGATTGACCACCGGGTCTGCAGCTATGATGCCCGCCTTGTTGGCAAGTTGGTTGACTGCCGTAAAGAGAACGGTGCTGTCATAGGCACTTTTCCAGATCTGGTAGAGAGCCTGGGTGGGGTTGTCTGTGCTTGTCTTTGTCTGACTGCCATAGTTCTGGACCTGGTCATAGAAGAAGTTTCCGTTGGTGTACTTGATCTCTTCCTTGCCATATTTGCCAAAGACGATGCCATTGACATTTTGGGGCCTGACAAGGGCTTCGATGGCAGGGGCCAAAACAAAGGAGACAGCGATGAGCAATAGGATGATCATACCGAAAACCCAACCCGGGGTTATCTTGCTTTTGGTCTTGGCTGCAAGGACTTTCTGTTCAATGCCGTCGCTGCCGCTTTTCTTGCTTTTCTTGAAGTCGAGTCCTTTTGACTCTTCTCCGTCTTTCTTTTCAATTGTTTTGTCGTCTGAAGACATCATAAACCTCTTTGTTGCCAAACATTTTCCGCTTTTGCGGACATTCTTATGAAAAATACCATTAAGGCTAGACACTGTCAATGAAATGATACGGAAAAGCAGAAGAGGGTGCAGATGCGGGTGTTTTGCCCAGAATAGGGGAAAATTCCTGAAAGTGGTCCAGAAAACCCGGGCAAAGGCGAGGAAGAAGAGATTTTGTCTCTTATTGACAATAAGGGGGGCAACGGCTATATTTTGTCTCGGCTCAAAAAGAAGACGGGTAGTAGCGCAGGGGCTAGCGCACCTGGTTCGGGACCAGGGGGTCGGAGGTTCGAATCCTCTCTGCCCGACAATGTAGAAAAGACTCTCCACCTCTGGATAACGGAAGTGGAGTTTTTTTTCGGTTCGTAGGAAAAGGGAACCCAGAAAAAATCTTGAAAGTGAGCTTTGAGAGGTCTCCTCCAGTCTCCAGGGTTTTGGATGGTGCATTACGGGAGAGGAGAGAACCATCCCTTTCTCCCTACGGTCATGGAGTGTAGTATTTCTTACGTTTCAGGCTTTGGTTCCGCCTTTGTCTTGATCCCAAAGATGAAGTAGAAGATGTGGGCGACCCACACGATGCCAAGGATGACCTGCCCTATGCGGATCTGGCTCATCATCACGAATCCTATCGACATGACCAGGGTAATGGTTATCATCACCCGTACCTTGCTTGCACGGCTCATGCCCTGCTTCGTTATGAAACCTTCAAGGTTCTCCTTGTAGAGCTTGGTGTCCCTGAACCAGGTGTCGAGCCTTTCCGAGCTTTTCCCAAAACAGATGAAGGCAAGCAGCAGAAAGGGGAATGAGGGTACCAGGGGCACTACAGCAGCAACCGCCCCCAACGCTACCCCGATCGAACCTACAACCAGATAGAATAGTTTCATGTGCTTCCTTTTCCTGTGGTATCGGCATAATAGTTGTCTAACACTAACAAATCCAATCCTATGAGGAATGTGCTTTCCTTGTCAAGGCGAAACGAATATCTTCAATTTGCCAATTCCTCTTGCCTTTGGTCATGAGCTAGCCGATAGTGATAGCAAAGAGAGGAGTACCCTATGTCCTTTACCCTGCCAACCTACCATGAGCCGGATTTTACCCAGGAACTATTCGAACAAAGCCCCGATGCATCCTTCCAGAAGGCTGACAAGGATGGGGTTGCCCCAAGAGGATTCCACAGTACCTCCATGTTTCCTGAGTATTTCAAGGTGAACGGATGTTGGGTCCTTGCCCAGGAGAGCAGGATGGACTGCCTGGTTGCCCTTGATGGGCATGATGAACTGCAGGTGGTTGAGGCCCGTCGCATCAAAAGAGGTGACAGGGTGGTGATGGGCAGGACCGAGCGTGGTGAAGAGGGTATCTATGTCCACGCCACCGGCTTCAGGACCGATGGCGAGAGCCTTGATGACAAGTTTGTCTTTAGGACCGGGCGTTCCCGGGAGACAGCCTTCTCTCGGGATTACGACAAACTCTATGAGCTGTTGCGCTATGAACGCGAGCATGGCAACATTGTCTTTGTCCTGGGGCCTGCCGTTGCCTTTGACAATGATTCGAGGCAGGCCATGCAGCTCCTGGTGGAAAACGGCTATGTCGATGGCATCCTTGCAGGGAACGCCCTCGCCACCCATGACCTGGAGGCAGGACTCTTCAAGACCGCCCTAGGGCAGAACATCTACACCCAGGAGAGCGTTCCCAACGGCCATTACAACCATCTGGATATTCTGAATATGGTACGGTCTTGTGGGTCCATCGAGGCCTTCATCGAACAGGAGCACATCAAGGATGGTATCGTCTATGCGATGCTCAAGCAGAGGAAGGCCCTGGTCCTGGGGGGATCCATCCGTGACGATGGACCGTTGCCGGAAGTCTATGCAAACGTATACCAGGCCCAGGATGCCATGCGGTCGGTCATCAGGAAGGCTACGACGGTAATTTGCCTGGCAACCCAGCTCCACTCCATCGCAAGCGGGAACATGACACCCTCCTTCAGGGTCATCGATGCAAAGGTGCGGCCGGTCTTCATCTACAGTGTTGATATCTCGGAGTTTGCCGTAAACAAGCTCAAGGACAGGGGAAGTCTCAGCGCCACAGGAATCGTGACCAATGTGCAGGACTTCATCGTCAACGTTGCAAAGGGCCTTGGCTGCAGGTAGGTCCCTCAGAAGGTCAGCAGCTCTTCTTCCATCATCCGCCCTGGGGTAAAGCCAAAGATGTGGGTAAAGTGGTAGGCAAGGTAGTGCTCCGTACCCTCAGGGATCATCTTCAACTCTTTTGAGTCGTCTACCTTGAGCTTCTCCCAGTCCCTTGACGATATGGCGGATGACAGCAGGATTTTTCCGTTCTCAGGCTTGAACGAGATGAATCCGAGGTCGAAGAGCTTGTCATAGGTGGGCGAGAGTATCAAAGAGTTCCTGGCATCGACCCGTTCCTGGTCCGAGGACTCCCTCCATGGCTTGATGTGGCTTGCTATGAGTATCTTGGGTTCCTGCACCTGGGTGACTGCACACTCGTAGTTCCAGAGCTTCAGGGCCTTTTCCCGATAGAGGCCTTGTGCTGTCCGTGCCAGAATCGATTGCCGTTTCTCTGTTTGGACAAGGGCATACGGCCCTTCATTGTCACTGGCCATGGTATTCCTGGAATAGGAGCCTAGGCTTGCAAGCCTCTCTTCATACTCATACAGATTCAGCTCAACCTGGGAGGGTGTTCCTGCTGCGTGTATCCGGTACCTGATGGGGATAGCCCTTCCGTAGTAGGTGTAGGGGGTCCTGGGTTGCTCACGGATGAAGACAAACACCTCATGGGTGGCTTCGCTCATGTACCGCTCTGCATGCTTGCCCCTCATCTGGCCCTCCCAATGGAGGACCGAGCCATCGAGACGATCCTTGTAGGGGGTGGCGTCGGAGCGCTTTTCCAAGGTGATGAAGATAATCAAAAGGTTTTCACCGGCTTTGGTAATGACCCCTCTGCGCAACATGCTCTCAGGGGCTACCGCTATGAGGTAGGCCAACTCTTCAGAGGTGTAGCGTCTTTCCAGGACCAGGGTGTTGATCAAGGCCTGGGTGTAGGGGGTAGGGCTGTTCATCACCTGTCCAGGATACGGCAACTCTCGCCTGCAGTCCAGATCCTTTCACCTTGCATTGTACTGGTTGTTCTACACCTTTTCCCTCTTCTGCACCTCTGCTCTTTCGTGTAAGCTATGGCCATCAATTTTGCATGTAGGAGCCTTCATGAACTATTCCCTGCTAGCCCTCGACCTCGACGGGACCCTGACAAACAGCCGCAAGGAAATCACCCCACGATCCCGGAGGGCCATTGAGGCAGCCTTGGGTCTGGGTGTCTCTATCATCCTTGCCAGTGGCCGGCCTGTGTTGGGCATTGCCCCCTTGGCCCATGATCTGGGCCTCTTCTCCAGGAATGCCTATATCCTGGCCTATAATGGGGCTCTTTTGCTGAGCTGCGAGACTGGCGAGGTGGTCTGGCAGCGCACCGTAGGGCTCGAGGCGATCGAGACCGTATTCTCCTATGCAAGGACCCACCGGCTTGCCGCCTTGGCCTATGATGAAGAGGGGGTCATTACGGAGATGCCCGACGACCCCTACATCCATAAGGAAGCGTACAACAACAGCATCCCCATCAGGAGGGTAGCTGACCTGTTTGCAGAGGTCTCCTTGCCCCAACCCAAGGTCATGATCGTTGGAGAGCCCTCCCTGCTTGGCCCTGCACGACAGGAACTGCAGGCACTTCTGGGCGATAGTGCCGATGCCTCCTTCAGCGAACCCTGCTTTATGGAAATAACGGCAAAGGGTGTGCAGAAGGCAAATTCTTTGGATGTACTGCTTTCAATCCTTGGGAAGCGGAGGGAGGCCCTGATGGTTGTTGGCGATGGGCTCAACGACGTTCCCATGTTCCAGATAGCGGGCCTTGCTGTCGCGATGGGAAATGCCTCTTTGGAAGTGAAGTCCCACGCCCATGTTGTCACGGCTTCCAATGAAGAGGACGGGGTTGCCTTGGCCATCGAAAAACACATCCTCGGACTCTGATACTCTTTGGTGTCAACAGATTGGTAATTCTTGGAACAGCCTTGATGGGTCGTCGCCCACTCTTGTCACAATTGCTGTAGAACTGCCTTTCAAATGCCAAATCCTGTGGTACAATACCAGTTACCTATCATGTGACCTATTAGTAAGGAGGAATACATGAAAAAAGTGTTAGTTTTTCTGATGGTGTTGCTTGTGGCAACAACGATGTTTGCACAAGGGTCAAAAGAGCCAGCTGCGGCCAAGGCGAGCGGGAAGCCGACCATTCGGTTGCTTACCGATGCTACTGGCATCGATGGCAAGTCCTTTAACGCAGCTGCCTGGAAGGGTATTGTTGCATTCTATGGCGATACGGTGGAGAAAGCTACCAATCGTGGAAAACTCTACGATGTGGTGACGGCTCAGACCCAGGATATGTATATCCCGAACCTCCGCCAGGCTGCCGATGAGGGGTATGACCTCATCATGGTTACCGGCTTTACCTGGGCAGATGCCCTCAGCGAAGTTGCACCTCAGTATCCTGACCAGCAGTTTGTCATAGTTGACGTCGACTGGGTAGGCCAGCCGAACGTTCAGGAGTTCATCTACTCTGAAGAAGAGGGTTCCTACCTGGTAGGACTGGTTGCTGCCCTTCAGGCCAAGGCCGACGGCATAGCCAATCCCAAGTTCGGATTCATCGGCGGAGTACCCGGAAGCACCATCACCAAGTTTGAGATGGGCTATGTGCAGGGAATCCTCTCTGTATTTCCCAATGCCTCCATCGTTGACTACTATGCGAATGACTGGGGCAAGCCTGAGTTGGCAAAGGCCCAGGCCAAGAACTGGTACGATTCCGGTGTCTACTGCATCTTCAGTGCCGCTGGTGGAACTGGCAACGGAACCATCGCACAGGCCAAGGAGTATAGGATGCAGGGCAAGAACATATGGGCAATTGGCGTAGATAGCGACCAGTTTGCCGATGGCCTCTATACCGATACCAAGAGTGCTGTCCTTACCTCGATGCTCAAGCGGGTTGAGAACTCTTCCCTGAAGGTCCTCAAGGAAGCTGAGGCAAAGAACTTCAAGGGTGGAGTGGTCCAGATGGGTATGGTGGACGACGGTGTCGGCTACTCCCAGGCCAACCCCGAGCTTGCCGCCTCTGTGGTAAAGCTGGTTGAGGCTGCCAAGGCAGATGTCATCGCTGGAAAGATCAAGCTCTACAAGACATACAAGGAAGCACTTGCTCATGGTGCTGCCCCTAAGGGTCTTGCCGCTCTTGATGACTGATCCTTTTCGTGTGGCCGGCAGTTTTCTGCCGGCTCTCTTCCTGGTCATTGTAGCCAGTGGCCAGAGAGAGAGCTTAGTTAGGAGCCGAAGGTGAGTGAGTATGCAATTGAAATGGTGGGCATCACCAAGACCTTTCCTGGGGTAATAGCCAACGACAAGGTAACCCTCCAGGTTCGGGAAAAGGAGATTCATGCCCTCCTTGGCGAGAATGGGGCAGGGAAATCGACCCTGATGTCCATCCTATTTGGCGCCTACAGTGCTGACAGCGGAACCATCTCCATCCATGGGAAACCAACGGAGATCAAGAACCCCAATATTGCTACGGAATTGGGCATCGGGATGGTACACCAGCATTTCAAGCTGGTGCAGAACTACACGGTAACGGAGAATATCGTCCTGGGAATGGAACCCACAAGGTTTGGTGGGCTGCTGGACCTGCACAAGGCCAGCATCAGGGTGGGGGAGATCAGCAAGCAGTATGGACTTTCTGTCGATCCCTCCTCCCTCATCGAGGATATCTCGGTAGGCCAACAACAGCGGGTGGAGATTCTCAAGACCCTCTACCGCAATGCAAGCATCATCATATTTGACGAGCCGACGGCCGTGTTGACTCCCCAGGAAATCGATGAACTGATGGATATCCTCCGTCTTTTGCGTTCCGAGGGAAAGACCATCATCCTCATCACCCACAAGCTTAAGGAGATCAAGGAGGTCGCCGACAGGTGTACCGTCCTCAGGCGGGGCAAGTATATCGGTACCGTTGATGTCGACTCGGTAAGCGAACAGGACCTTGCCGAGATGATGGTCGGGCGAGCTGTGAAGTTTGAGATCGACAAGCCGGAGATGGAGGCCAAGGGTGTCATGCTCTCCCTCAACGGGGTGAGCGTCAACAATGCATCAGGAATGGAGAAGGTCACTGACCTGACTCTGGATGTCTGTGCAGGGGAGATCGTGGGTATTGCCGGGGTCGATGGCAATGGGCAGAGTGAACTGCTCTCGGCCATCATCGGCCTCTCTTCAGTGAGCAATGGTTCCATCACCCTGGATGGGACGGACATCACTAACCTCTCGATCCGGGCCCGTATCGAACTGGGTCTGGGATATATCCCCGAGGACAGGCACAAGTTTGGCCTGGTAGGCCAGTTCTCCATCTACGAGAACTGTGCCCTGAAGAACTACTATCGAAGTCTCTACAGGAACCGGTATGGGCTTCTGGATTTTGCCAAGATGCATGACGATGCCGAGGCCCTGATCGAGCAGTTTGACATTCGCTCCGGTGAAGGTGCCCTTACCCCTGCGGCAAGCCTTTCAGGGGGCAACCAGCAGAAGGTCATCGTGGCGAGGGAGATCTCCCTCTCACCGAAGGTCCTGGTAGTGGCCCAGCCGACTCGTGGCCTTGATGTGGGTGCCATCGAGTACATACGCAAGCGTATCATCGACGAGAGGGGAAAGGGTAGGGCTATCCTGCTTGTCTCCTTTGAGCTTGATGAGATCATGAACCTCTGCGACCGTATCGCAACCATCAGCAAAGGAAGTATCGTGGCGGTGAACAGACAGAATGAGGTGACCGAGCGGGAGATAGGGATGATGATGGCCGGCTCGAAGAAAGAGGAGGCATTCCGATGATGCATGCAAAGCAAAAGCAGAGTCTGCTGCAATCTGACGGTGCCGTATCCGTATTGGTTGTCCTGTTGGGTTTCTTCTGTGGAACCATCCTCATTGCCCTTGTGGGGAAGAACCCCCTCAACATGTACAAGGCGATCCTGCAATCCCTTACCGGGTACAACGTGGACAACGGCAAGATGAATGTGCGCTACATCGGCGAGACACTCAACTATTCGGTGCCCTTCATCCTCTGTGGCCTCTCCATGGCCTTTGCAAACAGGGTCGGGCTGTTCAATATCGGAGGGGAAGGGCAGTACATCATGGGCCTTACCGTTGCCCAGGCTGTTGCCTTGCTGGGTCCTACCATCCCTCACCTCCACTGGATGATCGCCATCATAGCGGCTGTGGTCATCGGCTCCCTTTGGGGAGGCATCGTGGGCCTGCTCAAGGCAAAGTATGAGGTCTCCGAGGTTGTTTCCACCATCATGCTCAACTACATTGCCCTCTACCTTTCGAGGATCATCTGCCTGCAGTTGCCTGGGGCGACCACCTACAAGACGGCAAACTTCCCGGCGACCTCCCTTATCGGCAACAGTTTCTTCCAGAAGATTACCAACAACTCCCTGTTGAACAATGGCATTTTCATGATGCTCGCTGCGGTCATCCTCTACTGGTTCATCATGGAGAAGACCAGCCTTGGCTTTGGTATGCGTGCCACCGGTTTCAACAAAGAGGCCGCCCGGGCAAGCGGGATTCCTGTCGTCAAGAGCATTGCCCTCTCCATGGCCATCAGCGGAGCCTTTGCAGGCCTTGCCGGTGGAATCGTCGCCCTTGGGTCCTTCAAGTATGGAAGGGTGCTCTCGGGGATGGACAACTATGGCTTTGACGGCATCGCAGTAGCCCTGGTGGGTAACAGCACTGCCCTTGGCACCATGCTCGCTGGCTTGCTCTTCGGGATGCTCAAGAATGCCCAGGCCCTGATGCAGAGCAAGCAGATCCCCAAGGAGATCACCTTCATCATCCAGGGTCTTATCGTGATCTTCATCGCCCTACGTTCGGCTTTGAAGCTCTATCGTGAATATCTGGACAAACGAGCCTTGCAGAAGGAGGTGGGTGTACAATGAACATGATATTTGGAATGTTCCCCTCGATCCTCATGATAGTCGCCCCCATCCTGATCACCGCGATCGGGGGTATGATCTGCGAGAAATCAGGGGTCGTCAACATTGCCCTTGAGGGCCTTATGGCCATAGGGGCCTGTACCGCGGCTTCGGCCCATGTGCTGATGGAGAGCGCCGGGGTGCCACACACCCTTTCCCTATTCCTGGCACTGGTCTCCGGCTCATTGGCAGGAGGGACCTTCTCCCTCATCCATGCGGTGGCGGCCATCAACCTCAATGCAGACCAGACCATCAGCGGAACCGGTATCAACCTGCTCGCAAGCGGGGTGACGATATTCGCTTCCCAGATCCTGTTTTCTGCTGACCGCACCCGTGAGTTCAGGATGGGCATGCAGACCGACTTTTTGGGAATCTATCCTACTGCCTACATTGCCATAGCTGTGGTGATCCTCTCCTGGTTCCTCCTCTACAAGCTTCCTTTCGGCATGCACCTCCGCTCCTGTGGCGAGCACCCCAGTGCTGCTGAGAGTGTGGGCATAAACGTCAAGAGGATGCGGTATATTGCAGTCTTCTCCAGTGGGATCCTTGCTGGCCTCGCCGGTGGTTGTGTCGTGCTGACCCAAACCATCCAGTACACCTCCAATACCATCAATGGACGGGGCTTCATTGCCCTCGCTGCCGTCTCGTTCGGGCGGTGGAGACCCCTTGGGGTGATGGGGGCTGCATTCCTCTTCGGGACTGCCCAGGCCTTTGCCATCATAGCAAACAACATCCCCGCCTTGCGTGTCCTGCCCACTGAGGTGTTCAACATCCTGCCCTATGTGGTTACCCTGGTAGCCCTGGTGCTCTTCAGCGGCAAGAACTATGCCCCTAGGGCTGCGGGCAAGCCGTATGAGAAGGGGGCCTCCTGATGACACCCCACAACAAAGCAAGAAAAGGTGACATCGCCAACGTGGTCCTGGCTCCGGGAGATCCCCTACGGGCCCGTTTCGTTGCCGAGAAGTTCCTCTCTGATGCGCGCCTTGTCACCGATGTGCGCAATGTGTTGGGCTATACCGGCACCTATCGGGGAAAGGCCGTCACTGTGCTTGCAACCGGCATGGGAGGACCCTCGGTCGGGATCTACAGCTATGAGCTCTTTACCGAATATGATGTTGGGGCCATCATCCGTATCGGCACCTGTGGAGGCCTGCAGGATAGCCTGGCTGTAGGGGACCTGGTCCTTGCGATGACAGCCAGCACCGACTCTGCCTGGGCCCACCAATACAACCTGAAGGGGACCCTCAGCCCGTGCTGCGACCCTTCGCTGTTGCTCTGTGCACTTGAGAAGGTAAAGGCCCTTGGCTACCCATGCCAGGCAGGCATGGTCTTTTCCAGTGACCTCTTCTCCTCCTACAACGCTCTGGGTGCAGACAGCTGGCAAGCCTGGGCCCGTATGGGGGCCCTTGCCCAGGACATGGAGAGCTATGCCCTCTATGCAACAGCCGCCTGGTGCAGAAAACGAGCCCTCTCCATTTTGACCATGACCGACAGTTGTGTAACCGGTGAAGGGTTCTCTGACGAGATGCGTTGGACCGGGCTCTTTCCCATGATAGAGGTTGCCCTCGAAGTTGCCTTGGAGGTCCGATGAATTTTCTTCAGGCGATGCAGAGCCGGTTTGCCTGCAAGCGATACGCCCAAACCATGATAACCCATGAGGACCTAACCTCAATCCTGGAGTATGGCCGCCTTACCCCGACCTCGTTCGGTCTGGAGTTGTGGTCGTTTCATGTTGTGCAAGGCCAGGGTCTTCGCCAAGAGCTCTACCACGCCTGTTTTGACCAGGAGTCGGTGCTCACAGCCCCCCTTTCCATCGTCATCCTCTGCAGGCCTCCTGCCTTCCTCGACCCAGATGGGCCGGCGGTACACCAAAGGGGTGAGCGCTTCCCGGGCTCCCTCACTGACTTTGTCGAGGATTACCGGCCGTACCATGAGTTTCTGAAGGGTGAGGGAAGGCTGGAAAGCTGGTCCCGTAGCCAAGGCTATCTTGCTGTTGCCAACATGATGACAGGAGCCGCTGCCCTGGGGATCCAGAGCTGTGCCATCGAGGGGTTTGATGAGGCTAAGGTGCTGGGCCTGCTTGGGCTAGGCAAGGAAGATTGGCTTGTTTCGATGGTCATCCCCTTTGGGTACCCTGACGAACCTCCACGAACGAAGATTCGCCAGAGCCTGGATGACCTGGTGGTCTTCCACCCTTAGCGAAGGGAGAGAAGGGCCTGGTCGATCAGCGACCAAAAATGGGTGGTATCCCCCTTTTTGGCAACAAGGACACCTCCTGTCTCTGTTTCCTTCCCCTTGAGTGTCTTCCCATAGGTAGGGGCATCCTCAAGTTCGACTGAAACCTCATGCCGTTCGAAGAGGAAGGGTTTGGGGTCAATGAGATAGGCAATACAGAGGGGGTCGTGCATTGCAGGATGCCCTTTTCCCTTTCTCTGGTAGTTGGCCATGTAGCTGTCCATGCAGGAGCAGAAGAGCCTTGCACTCTCTCCTGTGAAGGTGTGGTAGCGTTCAAGCTGCTCTGGGGAGAGGGTGACCTTGGTGGTGCAGTCAAGGGGGAACATCACCAGGGGTGCACCACTGGTGAATACGATCTGTGCAGCCTCGGGGTCGGCATAGGTGTTGAACTCCGCTTCCTTGGTGACGTTTCCCCCGACGAAAGAGCCTCCCATCAGGACAATCTCCTTGACCCTTGAGATGATCCTGGGTTCCCTCTGCATGGCAACGGCTATGTCGGTCAGGGGTCCAACGGGTACCAGGGTTATCTCATGGGGGTTGGCCATGATGGTGTCGATGATGAACTGGATGCCGCTTCCTTCCTGGACCTGCTGGCGTCTCCTGGGTTGGAAGACCGGTCCGTCAAGCCCGCTTTCCCCATGGAAATCCCCGGCATCGACCTTGTCCCTGACCAGGGGCTGGGAGGAACCTCTATAGACCGGGGCTTCGATACCGACAACCTCGCAGACATTGAGGGTGTTCTCCAGTGTCCGTTCCAGTCCCACATTGCCTGATGTTGCCACCAACCCTTCGATATGGATCGATGGAGAGCCTGCTGCCAGGATGATGGCCACTGCATCGTCGAGGCCTGTGTCTACGTCAAGGATGATTCTCTGCATTTACATATTCCTCTGCTTGGGAAGCATGATGTTCAAGGCTACAGCAACAATGGTTGCTATGACTACGGGTGACTGACCGAAGATTACCTGGAACCACTGGGGAAAGGTCGAGATGGCAGCTGAGGAGTCGGCGATGCCGATGCCCAGGGCCGCTGAAAGACCGACGATGGAGGTGTTTCGGTAGTTCATCTCCTCCGAGACTACCAGCTTCATGCCTGTCATGGCAATGGATGCGAACACCGAGATGGTGGCCCCTCCCAGAACACACTGGGGGATGGTGGTCAGGATGGCTGAAAACTTGGGAACCAGGCCAGCAACCAGGAGTATCAGTGCGGCGAGGCCGAGGGTTATGCGGTTTATGACCTTGGTGGTGGTGACGATACCGACATTCTGGCTGTAGGTTGCAGTAGGAAGGCCTCCCATAAGGGCTCCCAGCAGGTTGGTGAACCCATAGCCTATGATACCGGCCTTGAGCTCTGTATCGGTGGGCTCCCTGTCCATCGATCCTACGGTGGTGGCGGTAAAGTCACCTATGGCCTGTATGGAGTTGATGGCAAAGAGGATTCCCAGGGCAAAACAGGCCGAGATCTCGAACCTGATGCCGAAATGCATAAGCTGGGGAGCCTGGAAAACACCGGCTGAGGAGATGGCAGAAAAGTCCACTATCCCAAGGAAGAGGGAGAGCATGTAGCCGACGATGATGCCGATGAGAATGGAGGCCAGCTTGAAGATGCCTTTGCCGAAATGGTTGAGGACCGTCACAACGGTGAGGGTGATGAGGGCAAGGATCCAGTTCTGGGCAGAGCCGAAGGTGGGGCTTCCTACGCCTCCGGCCATGTAGTTGATGGCGGTAGGGTAGAGTGAGAGCCCGATGGTAAATACCACTGTCCCTGTGATGAGGGGAGGGAAGAACCTGCGTAGCTGCCTGACAAATATTCCCACAAAGATGGCTACGAGGCCCCCTACCAGCTGGGCCCCAAAGATGGTTGCCAGGTCGTAGCCACGGGCAATGCCCTGCATGCTGGGTAGGTATGCAAAACTGACTCCCAGGATGACCGGTAGCCCCGACCCCAGGTATCTGTTGATGGGAAAGAGCTGCAGGAAGGTTGCAAGCGCAGCGATTACCAGAGCACCCTGAACCAATATGATGCTATCCTGGGCCGAGAGTGAGGCTACCCGGGACAGGATGAGGGCTGGGGTAACGCACCCGACGATCATGGCGACCACATGCTGGGTTGCCAGAGGCAGTGCGCGCCTGAAGGAGGGGACCCCTTCGAGGGTAAAGATGGTTGTTCTCTGTACTGGTTTCATGGACCTTTCCTTATCTGTGTCTATCGCCTAGATGGTAACACAGCTGTCTGGGTGGATAAAGAGCAATCGAAATAAATGGTCCAAGGAGGTTGAATACGACAACGATTGGGTTTCGATCTTGGAAGGGTTCCCAAATATGCTTGTGCAATGAAATTGATTCAACTAGCACAATTCTTATGTCCTATGTCTGGTAATGTGGCAATATCAAAAGAAAATTCACCTACAGTATAGAAGATATGTAGTATAGGCGCAGAGCAACAATAAGAGCGTTGTCATAAGTGGTGTAGGATATAAAATATTATAAATACATATATCAGAACAAATTAAAAATACTATTAATAATAATGATTTTTTTAATTAAAATAAAAGTAGAATCTATTGACATAAGTCTTACTAAGCTATATCCTACCAGTGTGCTTAGGAAAAGGCACAAAAAAAGAAATCTTGCACGGGAGCTTAGCTCCTAAAGGAAAACCCCATGAAAAAGACAATCATTGCAACCCTTCTGATCCTGCTCATCGCTTCGGCCAGCGTCTTTGCCGCAGTTAGCGACAACTTCACCGTCACCACCACTGTTGCTGAGCGAGGAGACATGAAGGTTACTACTGCCGCCATGGTTGGACATACTGCCGCTGCATACGGTGCATTAGCGGATTTTACCAACCTCGCCATCACCGCTAGTGGAGCACAGGGTACTGCTGGTGTCGTTGCATACATGACCACCCTTTCCAACAAGCGCACCGGCTATAAGGTAACGATGGCTGCAACTCCCATGATCAACGGTTCAGGTGCAACTGCCTCCTATATTGACTACACAGTTGTTTGTGGAACCCAAACTGCCGCTACCCATGGCGCTGCCGCTACCACCATAACTGGTACTGCTGTAGATACTGTCTCCGGCCTCACTGGCCTCACCGGCAAATCAATGCCCATATCGCTTACTGTGGATGGTACCACCTTTGATGCTGCAGTAGCTGGTTTGCACACCGGCACGGTAACCTTCACCTTCACAGCCCTATAAGAGAAGCCGCTGAAACCACAACACGCTTGTCTGTCCACAGGGACCTCCTACCAGGAGGTCTCTTGTACGTTACAGGCCAGCCCCTGTCGTTTTTCCCCAAGGAAAGAGCCAAATCTGAAATAGCCTATCATCCACGACAACCCATCAGGTCTACTGTACAGAGGGGACCATCTTGCTGGGAGGACGCCCTGGCAAACGTCCCACATTTTCCGGAAACCAGCCATAGGCTAGAGAGTCTGTAGCAATGGCATCTTCATGCCCAGCTTAGGATCGCCTTGAGTAGGGGCGAAAACAAAAACTCCTAGGCCCGAAATACTCTCTTTGGAAACAAGAAAGAAGTTTTGGCATCTGCTGGAGGTAGTGAGTACAAGCATGTTGCCTTCTTTTTTTGGAGATGGGAAAAAGGTAGCAGGTGGAAAACCCTTTGTGTGAAACACAGCTTTTGGTAGATGTGAAGAGCAAACTTCGTACATACAGTATTCAGTATCTCTATAATATGGGCCAAATCACGAGAAAATACACCCAAGGTTTAGATTTATGTAACACTGTACCGCCTACTTATTCCGTTACCCTTGTCATAAGTAACAAAGCCAGAAAATTAAGGTAATTACTTAGATAGCAAAACAATAAAAAAAATTATTAAATATTTACTATTTTTAATATATATTATTTTAAAACTATTGACATAAGTCTCACTACACTATATCCTACCAGTGTGCTTAGGAAAAGGCACAAAAAAAGAAATCTTGCACGGGAGCTTAGCTCCTAAAGGAAAACCCCATGAAAAAGACAATCATTGCAACCCTTCTGATCCTGATCATCGCTTCGGCCAGCATCTTTGCTTCTGATGACAGCTTCACCGTCACCACCACAGTCAGCGAGAAGGGACAGATGAAGGTTTCTTCTGCCGCCATGGTTGGAAATACTGCCGCTGCATATGCAACAGCAGGGGATTTTACCACAAAGAATATTACTGCAAGCGGAGCCCAGACCATCGCCGCATGGGTGACCACCCTTTCCAATAAGAGAACCGGGTATACTCTCACCATGGGTGCAACTGCAATGACCAATACTGAAGGTGTTACTCCCTCCTATATCAACTACACTGTTGGCTGCAATAGCCAGGTTGTTACTACCAATGGAGGAACTGCCGTTGCCGCAGTGCTCATCGATACTGTCACTGGTCTCACTGGCCTTACCGGCAAATCAATGCCCATATCGCTTACTGTGGATTCTACCACCTTTGATGCTGCAGTATCTGGTTTGCACACCGGCACCGTAACCTTCACCTTCACAGCAACGTAAGAGAAGCCGCTGAAACCACCACCAGCTTGCCTGCACACAGGGACCTCCTTTTAGGAGGTCTCTGCTATTGTTGGGACAGGTGGATAGAATACCCTGGATCTGAAAAATAGGATGAGTAGCGTTTTTCTTGGGATGTAATGTCCAACCATATTGGTACTCATGGAAAGGGTGGCATAAGGTGTGGTACTATGCTTCCTATGAGAATCATACAGACAGCAGTTGGAAAAAATCAGGTGCCCCTGACCGGGTACCTGCAGGATTTTACCCAGGATGGGGGTATTCGGAATATCAGGCCTACGGTGGTGATCTGTCCCGGAGGAGCATATCGATTTCGTTCGGAAAGGGAGAGGGATCCAGTTGCCCTTCACTTCCTCTCGATGAGCTATAACGTCTTTATCCTCGACTACTCGGTCCAGGAGGAGGCGGCCTCGCTCAATCCCCTGATAGAGGCGAGCGACGCCATCATCAGGATCCGCGAGCATGCGGTGGATTGGATGTGTGACCCGAACAGCATAGCTATTGTGGGCTTCAGTGCGGGAGGCCATCTTGCGGCATCGCTGGCAACCATGCACGACCATCCCAGGCTGCTCGCAGCCTTTGATACCAAGGGTGGTATGAACCGCCCCGATGCAGCAGTGCTCTGCTATCCTGTCATCTCCACCAAGAGTGGGGTCTGCCACCAGGAGAGCTCCGACTGGGTAAGCGGGAAGGATGAGGAGGACCGAAAGCTCTTCAGCCTTGAGGATAGGGTCACCGAGACTACCGTGCCCTGCTTTATCTGGCATACCGTCACTGATGGATCGGTTCCGGTGGAGAACAGCATGCTCTTTGCCTCAGCACTCAGGGCAAAGAACATCCCCTTCGCCCTGCATCTCTTTTCTGAGGGCGCGCATGGGCTATCGATGAGCAACCACGAGGTAGGGACGCCAAACAAGGAGTGCCAGGCTTGGGTAGGCCTCTGTTCCTCATGGCTGAATGGGCGGTTTGAGCACGAGCTATAGGGATTCGTCGATGCCCTCGGCAGCTCGGATCCCACTTGCCCAGGCACCGGTTATCCCCCGGCTTGTCCCAGCTCCATCGCCTGCAAACCAGATATCCTCGGTAACGCGGAACCGTTCATCGAGGTAGGTTGGCTTGTTTGCATAGAGCTTGATCTCCGGGTAGTACATGATCGTCGATGGATGGAGGACCCCTGGCACTATGGTGTCGAGGTTCTTCATTGCCCGCCAGATGGCCCGAAGTATCTTCGCTGGTATTGCCAGGGAGATATCACCCGGGCAACAGCTCTTCAGCGATGGCTCGAAGTCATACAGGTCCCCGCTGAAGCTGTCCTCCTTGCTCCGGGAACCCAGACGGAAGTCCCCGACCCGCTGCATGAGAGGCTTTCCTCCTCCCATCAGGGAGGCCTGGAGCCCGAGGTTCTCGGCAAAGGCCTGCCCGCTGGCAAGGGGGGCCGTGAAACGCACGGTCTTCAGGATCGCAAAGTTGACCAGGCCGTTGTCGGTGCGACTATCTGGGGAGAATGCATGGCCGTTGACCGAGTGCCACTGGTCGCCACGGCTTGTGGCATACCGTTCCCGTACCACATGGGCATTGCCGCTGTTGGTGCAGAACGTCCGTACCTTTTCAGGAAAGTAGAACTTGGGGTCGTAGTAGTCCTTGACGATCGGGTAGTGTTCGATCCTGGTCTCGATCCTGAGGCCGATGTCGACGATGTTGTCCACAAAGGGAACGGAGAGGGTGTGCATCAGGTCCTGCAAAAAATGGAAGCCCTTTCGCCCTGGGGCCACGAGGAGCTTCTTGTACCCAATCTCCCGCTTCTCGGTAATGATGAACCTCTCCTGCTGGTTGATGTTCTCCATCGCCTCGCCCAGTGCGAGTTCCACCCCAAGTCCTGCCAGCCTTGCCAGCAGTGCCTTGATGAGGATCAGCCCTCCATCGGTACCCAGATGGGTCTGCCTGATGTCCAGCAGGGTGCACCCAAGCCGTTCTGCCCTCTTCTGATAGACCTCTATGTTTGATTTGGGAAGGAAGGAGGGCTGGAGGAACTCTATTACCTGGTCCAGATAGTGTCCGGCATCCTCGGCTGTCCAATACTCGACGGGAAAGCCGATAGGGTAGGTGAAGTTCATCTTGCAATCATTGCGCATGCCACCTGTGGAGGTCTTCTCCCTATCAAGCATGAGTATCTTGAGTTCAGGCCTCCTGGCTGCCAGGGTAAATGCGGCACCCATTCCGGCAGGTCCGCTTCCTACAATGACAACATCATACTGTTCCATCTGGTCCCTCCAAAGAAGATTGGAAGGGTTTTCCTTCCGCGTCATTATCGCTAATCTTCCTTCATTGGTAAAGCCCCAACTTGTTCGGAATGTATTGCGCAAACAAAGTAAACATAGTACCATTCCCTATTAGGAATAATACTATGGAGTTTACGCCATGTACATGAGTGTCAGCCAAGCTGCCCTGCAGTGGGGGATTTCTGAACGCCGGGTGAGGATCCTTTGCGCTGAGGGAAGGGTGGACGGGGTTATCCGCAATGGATGGGCCTGGAATATCCCCCTTGATGCCTCCAAGCCTGGAGACGGGCGGCAATTGCGCCATCTGAAGAATGACGACCTCAGGGTAGGTTCCATCAACTTGTCCGCCCTGGAAAAGGCCCAGGAGGAATTTCTCACCCTCCAGAAGGATTCTGAGTTTGTGATGCGCATGTACAGGCAGGCCGCCTTCCGGTTCACCCTCAGCACCTTTGTCTATGAAGGGCTGGACCTGGGACATGAAGATCTGGCCCTGTTGTTTTCAGGATGCTTTTCCTCTTCCGTTTCCTTCGATACCCAGTTGCTTGCCCTCAACACCCGATCCATCCTGTTGCGTCTTGTGCAGGAGAGCGGGCTGGGCCCGGTGGGAGGAGGGGTTCGGCATACCCCCTTCTACACCGAAAGCCGGTTGCTCCAACTCTATAGGACGCTCCTGCAGGGGATAGACGATGAGGCTGGTTCGTACCGGAGGGTCGAGGCTTCCGAGCAGAGGTCCCTGTCTGTGAAGACAAGCATGGAAATCCTGCTGACCCAGTACGAAAGGGAGTGGTCAGCCCTCCATCCGCTTGTCCGTGCCCTCTTTTTGTTTGGTGAACTGCTTCGCATTCGTCCTTTCGGACGGTATGATGCAATCTTTGCATCCTTGGCCCTTGCCGGTGAGCTGCTCAATAGTGGCTTTCCCCCGGTTTTTGTTGATGTGTCCATGCTGGATGAGTTCAAGGCAGCCCTCCTGCTTACCCGAACCAGGGGTAATTACCAAAATACGTTGAGGATGCTTGAACAGTCCCTGCAGCATGAGTTTGCGCTATTGTTGCGCAAGGAGAGTAGTACATGAGTTACGATTACTATTTCCAGAACGCCACGATTGTCGATGGGTCGGGACAGGGTTCCTTCATCGGCGATGTGGCGGTCAAGGATGATACCATAGTCAAGGTTACCCAGGGCCAGGGCGTTGCTTCTGGGCAGGTTATCGATGCCTCCTCGTTGGTCCTCTGCCCGGGGTTCATCGACATCCATGGCCATAGCGAGCTGGAGGTCCTGAGAAACCCTGCGATGTTGCCAAAGATCTGCCAGGGCATCACCACGGAGGTTGCAGGGAACTGTGGCATCGGGGTCTATCCCCTCAAGGAGCAGCATACCGATTTGGTCTCCCAGGTGCAGGATATCCTCGGTCCATTTGGACCCTTTGGTTGGAGAACGTTCTCAGACTATGCAAAAGTCTGGAAAGAGAGGGCAAGCGGGACAAACATGGCCTTTCTCCAGCCACATAGCCCCCTGCGCTATTATGCCCTAGAGGGAAACCCCAACCGGCCTGCAACCGAAGCTGAGGTACAGAAGATGTGCTCCCTGCTCGAGAAGAGTTTCAAAGAGGGGTGTGTGGGCTTTTCCAGCGGCCTCTACTATGCTCCCTGTCTCTTTGCCGACCGACGGGAGTTGCTCTCCCTGCTGCGCCTGACCAAACGCTACGACCGGTTCTTTGCCGTCCATATCCGTTGCGAGGGCAATGACGTGATCGAGGCCCTCGAGGAGGTCATCGACCTTGCACGGATGACCGGTGTGAGGCTGGAGATAAGCCATCTCAAGGCTATCGGAAGGGTAAACCAGATTCTGGTCTCCGAAATGCTCACGCTCATTGAGAAGGCAAGGTTGGAGGGCATCGACGTACTGTTCGACCAGTACCCCTATGAGTATGGTTCAACCAGCCTCTTTAGCCTGCTGCCTCCCCACTACCTTCGTCTCACGAGGGAGGACCTGCAGAGGTTGCTCTCAAGCCCCAAGGAGCGTTGTGCCATCAAGGAGGAGATGCAGAACCCGGAGGGATGGGACAGCCTCTATGAACTTTGCGGCTGGGACAACATCACAGCCCTTGTGCTTGACAGCAACCGCCAGTATGAGGGCCTCACCCTTACCGAAATTGCAAACCGGAGAAACCAGGGGCCCTTTGACTCCTTCTTCGACCTCCTTATGGAGGAGAAGGGTTCTGCCCTGATGACCGACATCACCCAGAGCCAGGACTCCCTCAAACGGATCCTGAGCCATCCGCTGATGTGCTTTGGAACCGATGCCCTCTTTGCAGGGCAGAAGACCCATCCGCGCTCCTATCAGGCTGCTGTGCATCTGTTGGACAGGTATTGGAAGCAGCTGGATGTGCTTCCCCTTGAGGTGCTCATCAACAAGATGACAGCTGAACCTGCCTCACGGATTGGGCTTGCAGACCGTGGAAAGGTGATGCAAGGCTACAAGGCCGACCTTGTCCTCTTTGACCCCCTTGCCATAGCGGACAACTCCACTGACAGCAATCCCTCAGCCAAGCCCAGTGGCATGGTGATGGTGCTGGTCAACGGCAAGCCTGCACTGCTGGATGGGGAGCCTACCGGAAGGTGCACAGGAGAGATGCTTGCCCTCTACTCGTAGCGCTGGAGGAACCGCTGGGTACGTTCGTTCTTGGGCCGGTTGAACAGCTCCTCCGGCCTGCCTTCCTCGACGATGAGCCCATCATCCATGAAGATGACCCTGTCGGATATATCCCTTGCGAAGGACATCTCGTGGGTGACGACGATCATGGTCATCTTCTCCTTTGCCAGGGTTTTGATGACTTTCAGGATCTCACCGGTGAGTTCGGGGTCGAGGGCGCTGGTGGGCTCGTCAAAGCAGAGTACTTCAGGGTTGAGGGCAAGGGCGCGTGCTATCGATACCCGTTGCTGTTGGCCACCCGAAAGCTGGCAAGGGTAGGCCTTTTCCTTTTCCTCAAGGCCCATCTTCACCAACAGCGCCCGTGCGGTCACTTCCGCTTCAGCCTTGGTCTTCTTCAGTACATGCATCTGGGCTTCGGTGATGTTGCGTAGCACATTCATGTGGGGAAACAGGTTGAAGTTCTGGAATACCAGGCCACAGTGAAGCCGTACGGTGTGCAGGGTGTTCTTTGACGCATACTGCACGATCCCGTTGGAATCGGTCGTCACCATGGTGTCGCCGCAAACCTCAATGGTGCCCTGGTCAATGGGCTCAAGTTGGGTAAGGCAGCGCAGGAGGGTACTCTTGCCACTGCCTGATGGCCCGATGACAGAGAGGACCTCTCCTTTCTGCAGGGTAAAGGAGATGCCCTTGAGAACTCCCAGCCCGTCAAAACCTTTTTTCAGGTCTGTCACTGATATGATGTTCATCCGGCCTCCTAATTGTAGTAGTTGAGTTTTTTCTCAAGCTGGTCGAAGCTCTTGGCCACGATTGCGTTCATGACAAAGTAGAAAATGCCTGCTATGAAGATCGGCATGGTGGAGAACTGCCTTGCTGAGGCATTCTGTGCCACCCGGAAGAGCTCTGCAACCCCGATGGTCTGGGCCAGGGCCGTATCCTTGACCAGGGTTATTACCTCATTTCCCATTGCCGGAATGATGCGTTTGAGTACCTGGGGAACCACAATGTGGGTGAAGGTGTGTGCCTTGGAGAAACCAAGTACCTCACTGGCCTCGAACTGCCCCTTGGGTATCGACTGGATGCCTCCGCGGTAGATCTCGGCAAAATACGCGGCATAGTTGATGACGTAGGCCACAATGACTGCGGTAAAGCGGTTGTAGGAGGCCCCGAAGATGTAGTAGGGGGCGAAGTAGACGAAGATCAACTGCAAGATCAGGGGTGTTCCCCTCATGATCATGATGTAGGCGTTGACCAGGGTCGAGACAATACGGCTCTTTGCCATCCTTCCCCTTGCTACAAGCACGCCCAACGGGAGTGAAAAAAGCAACGTAAGGACAAAGATCTTGAGGCTTGTTACGGTTCCTACCAGCATCTGCTGCAGTAGCTGTCCCATGTGAATCTCCTCCGATGGTGTGGCATGCATGAACATGCCATGAACTGCTAGGGTCAAGAAATACCAAAACAGGAAAATGTTTGCAGTAAGGGCAGGTCCCTGGGCCTGCAAACCAAGGAAAAAGGCAAGGCCTGCCAAAAACAACAAACGGGGAGCCTAGGCTCCCCGTCATACTAGCGAATAATTTATTTTCCTACAACCGTAATGTCGGCACCGAACCACTTGGTGGCGATCTTTGCCAGGGAGCCGTCAGCTTTCAAAGCCAGCATCTGGGCCCAGACCTCGTCAGCAAGTTTCTGCTCGCCCTTACGGAATCCAACCCCATATGACTCATTGGTGAGGTGCTCGTCAAGGATCCTGAAATCCTTTCCGCTGCGGTTGATGTTGTCGTTGGCTACCAATAGGTCGATGATCAGGCCATCGATACCGCCGATCTCCAGATCCATAAGGCCGGTGAGGTTCTCCTTGAACTCAACAACGTTCTTCACCGATGCCTTGAAGGCAGGGCTGTTGTCCAGGGCCTCGGCGGCTGAGGAGCCTGCCTGTAGGCCTATGTTCTTCTTTGCAAGGGAGGCAAGCGAGGTGTAGGGGGAGGAGCCTTTCACCACCACAACCTGCGCATTGTTAACATATGGCGGGGTAAAGGTCATTGCGTTCAGCCTGTCCTCGGTGATGGTGAAGCCATTCCAGATGCAGTCGATGTTGCCGGTGTTCAGTTCCTGTTCTTTGGCGTTCCAGTCGATGGTCTGCAGGACCAGCTCCACACCCATGCCCTTGGCAACCCCTCTTGCCAGGTCGATGTCAAAGCCTACGATCTCATTGTTCTCGTCACGGAATCCCATGGGGGGGAAGCTGTCGTCAAGACCTACGATGAGCTTGCCTTTTGCAAGTATCTTCTGCAGGGAGTTGTCTACCCCTGGCCCCTGTTCCTTCGACCCGGCCCCAAAGAGGGTGGATGTCAGCAGCAGGAGGGCAAGCAGTGCAATAGTGATTTTTTTCATGGCGTTTCTCTCCTATAATTACAGATGCCTCAATTGGCAGTTAGGAGGAGTCTATACGGATATCACAAGAATATCCAGTCTTATTGCATATTTATTCATTGGCTGTATATCATTTTGGGATATACGCGTATGAATGGGAGTTATTCCATGGCTATAGTGACAATGGAAAATGACCCTGTTTTTCTTTACAGGGCATGTAGTTGTTAATACCTGCCACGCAGGTTGACTCTCTCTCTGTTTTTCAGTTTCCCTTTTCCGGAGGGATGGTTGTTTTGTGGCAGATATTGGCATATTCGCATCCGCAACATGCAGAACTTGCCTTGTTGTCATCGGAACAGGAACCACATCCACCATCATCACCTTTTCCCCGGATGGTCTGGATGGCATACCAGAGCAACAGGACAACCACGACAGCTACAAGTATATTGGCAAGAGCAATAATGAACATAGGCATAACCACCTCATAGGATGAGCAGTACTACAACCCGTACCAGTAGTGCTGCAAGATAGGCGATCCCTGTCTGCCATACGAGGGCGAACAGGAGTTTTCCCTTGCTTCCCAACTCCTTTGCCATTGCGCTGATTGATGCAATGCAAGGGGATGAGAGCAGGATGAAGGTCATGTAGGCAAGGGCAGATGAAGCATTGAAGAGGGAGGTTATCCCGGCATCACCCATGGTGACGCTCAGGGTGCTGACAATGGATTCCTTGGCCGCAATTCCAGTCAGCAAGGCCACCGTTGCCTGCCAGAACCCAAAGCCAAGAGGCTTGAAGACCGGTGCTATGACCCTGCCTAGCATGGCCAGCATGCTTGCATCGGGATCGACCGGCTGTAGCGCAAAGGAGAATGAGGACAAGAGGTAGATGACCACAGAGGAGAGCAGTATGACTGTCCCTGCCTTCCTGACAAAGCCCATCGTCCTCTCCCTGGTCTGGAGCCAGACGTTTCGCATCTGGGGAAGCTGGTAGCGTGGAAGCTCAAGGATGAATACGTTCTTCTCCTTGTGCTTGTCAAAGGCCCTGACGATGAAGCCGGTGAAGATGATGGCCACAATCCCGATGAGGTAGATCAGAGGGGCGATATACCACTGCCCCGGGAAGAAGTAGGTGATCATGAGGGCGAAGATCGGCATCTTGGCCCCACAGGGGATGAACGGGGTCACCAAAATGGTCAGCTCGCGCTGTTTCTGGTGCTCGATGGTGCGCGTGCTCATGATGGCAGGGACCGTGCAACCTGTCCCTATAACCAGGGGGATGATCGACTTGCCCGACAGGCCGATGGTTCTCATCAGACGGTCAAGGATGAAGGCTATCCTGGCCATGTAGCCGCAGTCTTCGAGGATGCTCAGGAGGAGGAAGAGGACAAAGAGCTGGGGAACGAAGGTCAGTACGCTTCCCACCCCTGCTATGATGCCTCCCACCAGGATGCCTGATAGGATGGGAACTACCCCAAGGGCGTCCAGCAGGATAGTGAGGTTCTCCCCAAGCATTCCGAAAATCCTCTCCAGCCACCCTGTGGTAATGCCACCTACCAGGCCGATGGAGAGGTAGAATACACCCCCCATGATGGCGATGAAGAGGGGGATCGCTCCGAATCGGCTGGTTGCGATGGTGTCGAGGTTGAACGACCGTTTCTGCTCTTTCTTGACCTGGCAGGCACGGGAAATGTGTTCGGCCACCTTGTAGCGCTGGTCTATGATGATGGCCTCGACATCGTCGTCGTAGTGGGCCCTCAGGCTTGCCTGTGCTTTGGCAAGGTAGGCGGCGAAGCTTTCCGGGAAGGGAGGCATGGTGGTAAGAAAGAGTTCATCCTCCTCCAGCAGCTTGATGGCAGCCCAACGGGGAAGCCTTCCCTTGGGAATGGTATGGAGGTAGTCATGGGCCACCAGTTCGTTGATGTATTTTTCCACATAGTTGGAGAAGAGGGGACAGGCCGGGGCTTTGTTTTCCGCAAGGGCTTTCTCGACTTCGGCCTTGAAAACCTCGAGGCCTATGCCCTTGCTGGCGGAGATGGATACCACCGGGCAGCCTGTCATGAGGGAGAGACGCTTCTGGTCGATGGTGATGCCCTCCTTTTCCAAGAGGTCCTGCATGTTGAGCACTATCAGCACCGGCCGTCCCAGTTCCGAGAGCTGGGTGGTAAGGTAGAGGCTTCGTTCCAGATTGGTTGCATCTATGACATCGATAATGAGGTCGGGCCTCTCATCGAGTATATACCGTCTGGAGAGTTTTTCTTCGGGGGAGTAGGGGGAGAGTGAGTAGATGCCCGGAAGGTCCAGGACCTTGAACCCATTCCATGCTCCCTCTTTTTTCTCTACGGTAACTCCAGGCCAGTTGCCTACATAGGCTGTGGTACCCGTAAGGGAATTGAACAACGTGGTCTTCCCGCAGTTGGGATTACCGATGAGGGAGATTGTCTGCATGGTCACCTCAATTCTATGGCCCGGGCTTCAGCCTTGCGTAGGCATAGATTGTACCCTCGCAGGGTAACTTCCATGGGGTCTCCCATGGGGGCCATCTTGACTACCTCTATATCTACACCTTTTGTGAACCCCATATCCATCAGCCTTCGTTTCAGCTGCTTGGGTGCTGTTATGGTTCCCACCGATGCTTTTTGTCCAACAGTTAGCTCATCCATAGTCATTGCCATAGGTATTCCTTATTGTTACCTCTATAAGTTAGTCAAAACAAACATATGTGTCAATGGCTTTTGCTCCTCTCCCTGTCCCGATATCTTGGGATGACAAAAAAAGGGATGCGTGGTACGATGGGGTATGCAAAAATCTGGGGAAGATTACCTGGAAGCCGTATTGGCGATTCACCAGGAGAAGGGTAAGGTACGGACTACTGATGTGGCCCTGCGCCTTGGTGTTTCCAAGCCAAGCGTCAATCGGGCGATGAAGATCCTCATGGCCGATGGGTATGTGATCCAGGAGACCTACGGGGATATCCTTCTGACAGAGAAGGGTGAGATCAAGGCATCACAGGTCTATTTCCGCCACAAGACACTGACATCGTTCCTGCATGAGACGCTGGGGGTCGACCCACGGATCGCCGAGCAGGATGCCTGCCTCATCGAGCATGACATCTCCAGCGAAACCATGGAGAAGCTCGCCTCCTTCATGCGAAAGCAGCGGGAGAAGAACTGACTCCTTGCCTGTATACAAGTTATAACATTTCTGTTTTTTACAATACAAGTTTGCCTATGGACACTAAGAATGACTTTTACGTGCACAAATCGGGTCAATAAACTCAAAAGCTTTGGCTTGTGGTGGGACTGACCCGGTGGGTACAATTAAGACATAAATGACTTTAGGAGGTCTGTATGAAAAAAGCACTAGTAATGTTAGCTCTCTTCGTGCTCATCATCCCCGCCGCTTTGTTTGCCGCCGGAGCAAAAGAAGCTGTAGTTGATGAGAATGCCCCTGTAACCGTGCAGTATTGGACACATGAGGACCCTGCAAGAACCCAGCTCGAGACTGAGCTGATCGCAGAGTTCATGGCCAAACACCCCAACATCACCGTGGTTCGCACAACCCAGTCTGCAGTAAAGCAGATCGAGCTGGTCCAGACTGCCTTTGCAGCAAACCAGGGCCCAGACATGTTCAACCTGCCGATCGAGAACCAGTATGCGTATATCACCAACTCCCGCGTAGCCCCAGTCGACTACAAGGCCGCAGGATATGCCAACAAGCAGGACTTGCTGGACAAGTATATTCCTGGTGTTCTGGATACGGTGACACTCAACGGTGAGGTCTATGGCCTTCCCCTCGAGCTGACCAACTGGTCCATCTACATCAACAAGAAGGTCTTCCGTTCCGCTGGCCTCAATCCCGAGACCGACTATCCCAAGACCTGGGAAGAGATGGCTGACATCTCCGCAAAGCTAGTACTTCGCGATGGTGACATCCTCATCCGCCGTGGATTTGACTTCAGGTATCCCTACTATCTGACCTTCTTTGTTCCGATGGTAGAGCAGCTTGGTGGCGATCTCTTGAGCGCCGATGGCAAGAAGGCCATCATTGGCGACGATGCTTGGATCAAGGCCCTTACCTTCATGAAGAATTGGGGACCAAGCGGACGTAATCTCGGCTCTCCTACCTACAAGAATGCCCGTAACATCTTCAACCAGGACAACAATGACATCGCAATGGCCCACACTGGTCTCTACCAGGAGGGAAGAATCCAGAAGGACAATCCTGCTTTCTTCAATAGCAAGGAGTGGATGGTTGTCCCATTCCCCGTGTTCAAGGATGCCGTACGTAACGTCGCTTCCTGCTACTATGGTCACTTCTTCATGGTCAACGCTGACGCTTCCCCTGCTGTACAGAAGGCTGCCTGGAAACTTTCCGGCTTCCTGCTCAGCCATGGTGAAGACTACCTGACCCGTGGTGGAAACATCATCCAGCCTACCAAGGCCCTGTTTGCTTCCGACACCTTGAAGAACATGCCCTATAGCAAGGTCTTCATCGATGACATGAACCGCTCACACATGATCTACTACGGAGAGAACTCCGCTCAGATCCAGACCCTGATCCGCAACGCCGTCGAGTCTGTCATGCTCAGTGGGGTAAGCCCTGAAAAGGCACTTGCAACACTCAGAGCTGCTGCACAAGAAGTGATTGACGAGCAGTAGAATCAACTATATGTGTTCTGCCGGTTTTCGCCGGCAGAACATCTCTTTGCCTCACCCTATAGTTCCTTGTCTCGCTTTTCCCGATTCTCCCCAATTCTGTTCGCTTCTTTCCTACCGGGGTGGAATCAAAGCTTCGCAACGTTAGCATCACCAGTGATCATGGGCAGATTTGCCCCTCTCCAGGAGAAACTCTATGGGTTCCAAGAAAAGTTACAGCATCGAGAAAAAACAGGCGCGTTGGGGAATTGCCTTTGTCGTCCCATCCTTGGTGTTTTTCTCGGTTTTCAATTTTTATCCTATCCTGAATGCCTTCTATACCAGCTTTTTCAACAAGAAAGCGCTGAGCAAGGCTCCTCCCAAGTTTCTCGGACTTGAAAACTATGTCCGTCTCTTCAATCCGGCGACCTCCGGAAATGAACTGTCGTTCCTCAACTCATTGAAATCAACCCTTGTCTTTACCATGGGTACCTTCATACCCCTGCTGATAATCAGCCTCATCATTGCAGTCTTCATCAGCAACCTGACCAGCAAGAGGAGCAAGAAGTTTTTGCAGATAGCCTACTACTGTCCTGCAATCCTCTCCTCCGTCGTTGCCGCAACCATCTGGATGCTCATCTTCGACCCAAGAGGGTTGGGCAACCAGTGGATGAATGCCCTGCTCAAGACACCCGGAACCGATCATCGCTGGCTTGTGGACCCTGTCATGGAACAGGTCTCTACCATGGTGATCTACTTCTGGAAATACATAGGCTACTTTGTGATCCTCTTCATCACAGGCCTTGCCTCGATTCCTCCGACCCTCTATGAGGCGGGTACCATCGACGGGGCAAACAAGTGGCAGAGCTTCTGGAGGATTACCCTCCCTCTGCTCAAGCCGACGGTAGTGTTGGTTTCTGTCATGGCCATGTTGCAGTGCCTGAAGACCTTCAGCACCCAGTACATGCTCTATACCAACGGGGCACCGAGGGCACCTATAAACGTCATTACCTTCAACATCTACATAACCGGTATCCAGCAGCAGTACCTCAGCCGTGCAAGCGCCATGAGTGTCGTGCTCTTCATCCTGATGCTCAGTTTGACCTTGTTCCAGTTCAAGACAACCAAGAGCGAAAATGTGGACTATTAGGAGCAGATGATGAATATACGAACAACCTTTACCATACCAAAGATTCTTATCGCCATTGTGCTTCTCGGCATGCTGTTCTTTACCATGATGCCCATCCTTTTCATGATTACGGCCGCCTTCATGAGTTCGCGCCAGATTGTCCGCATGCCGTTCAATTGGATCCCCGAAAGCTTGCATTGGGTCAACTTTGCCAAGGCTATCCAAGGCAATGACTTCAACTATGTATTCGTACGGAATATCACGAACTCCCTGATCGTCAGCTCAAGCGTTGCTGTCACCACTGTCCTGCTCGCCTCCCTTACCGGTTACGGGCTTGCAAAGTTCCGCTTCAGGGGACGCAACACTGTATTCATGATGATCATGGCAACCATGATGATCCCCTTCGAGGCGATCATGATACCCTTGTACATGGTCGTCATGGTCCTGCATATCCAGAACTCCTACATCGGCCTCATCCTCCCTTTCCTGGTCAGCGCCTTTGGGGTCTTCCAGATGAAGCAGTACCTCACCACCTTTCCTACAGAGTTCCTCGATGCTGCTCGTGTCGACGGCATGGGCGAGTTTGGGATCTTTGTCAAGATTGTATTTCCCAACTGCAAGCCTGTCATAGCCACCTTGGCAATCCTTTCCTTCAGAGGGCAGTGGGACAACCTGCTGTGGCCTCTCTTGGTAAGCCAGAGCGACAGGATGAAGACCATACCCCAGTACATCTCCAGCTTTGCTGCAGAGCGAAGCACCGACGAGGGTGCCATGATGGCGGCAGCTCTCTTGGCCTCCATCCCGATGTTCCTGCTCTTTATGTCACTGACCAGATATTTCATCGGAGGCTCAGCAGTATATGAGTCAAGGAAGGGTTGAGTATGTATGATCGAATCTGCACAGACCTGCTATCGAATGACCCCCTGTTCGGCCAGATATTGGCTCTCTGCCCATTCCTTGAGATGTTCCCTCCCACAGGGGAACTTCCTTTCAACCGCTATCTTCTGGTTTCCAAGAAGGAGCACAGCATCCTGGTAGCCAAGCAGATGGGCCTTGGCACTGCTTCCCCAAACCCGGAGCTGCAGGCGACGATCCTTATCAAGGACCTCTCTAGCCTCAGGCCCTATCTCTCTTTTGTGAACGACCCGATCGATGGATGCGACCTCTTTGTCTTTGACATGGGTAACGTAGTGGTCAAGAACATCCATATGCTGGGCAAGATCTCCCGCCGCTGGAACCTCCCCAAGGAGGAGTTCAAGGCCGACTATCGCAAGTATGACTTTGCCCTGATGGATGGTACTCTTGAGCCCGAGAAGTACTGGGACCACGTCCATACGAAATTTGGCATCAGGGTCGAAGGGGACCCCTTTGGCAAGGAGTTCAACCCAACCTTCAACGATGAGGTGGTCGACCTGGTAAAACGGCTGAGGAAAGAGGGTAAGCGTGTTGTCTGCGGTTCGAACACCATCGCCTCCCACTGGGATATTCTGGAGAGGATGGGAGCCCTTGCCCTCTTTGACAAGGCGTATGCCTCACACGAGATGGGCATATCGAAGCCTTCCAGACAGTTCTTTGAGCATATCCTGGACAAGGAGAAGGGCAAGGCCGGGACAACCTACTTTGTGGATGACTATGAGGAGAACATCTTCATGGCAGCCCAGATGGGGCTGAAATGCCTTTTCTACGCCGATGGGGTGGAACAGAGCTCTTCAGAGAAGCTGTCTGAGGTCTTTGCCCTATAGGGTATACCAGGCTCTTCGCTGCAAGAGCTCTAGAGAGAAAAAGCCTGCAATCCTTGTCGGATGTGCAGGCTTTCTCTTGGGAGGCTCACCTCTGTTACAAGGCGCTATGCTCGTCCCTGTACTGGGTGGGGGTGAGACCGGTAAAGCGCTTGAATATCTTGGCGAAGTAGCCTGGGGTAGGGAAGCCACAGTTGGTTGCAATCTCCCCGATGTTTCGTTTCGGGTCCTTCATCAGCTCGACCGACTTGTTGATCCTCCAGGCATTGAGGTACTGCAGAAAGTTCAGACCGGTGACCTCCTTGAAGAGCCTGGATAGGTGGCTTTCCGAGAGTTCCAGGTAGGCTGCGGCTTCCTGGAGCCCAACTGGGCTGGAGTAGTTTTCGGCGATGAAGCCGATGGTGCTGTCGATGACGTGGTTGTTGACATTGCGGGGTAGGGTGATGAGCTCTGCTGCTGTGCTGCTTTTGCCGCTCTTGAGCTGCTCGAAGTCACGGTCCTCCTCCTGTATTTTTGCTACCAGGTTGGCCAGTGTCTCTTCTAGCTCCTCATCATCCACCGGCTTGAGCAGGTAGTCGAAGACGCCCAACCTGATCGCTTTCTTCATGTAGTTGAAGTCGGAGTGACCGCTGAGGATGATTGCATGGTTGACAGGTGAGCGGGAGAGCATGGTCAGCCCATCGATGCCAGGGAGCCTGATGTCAGTGAGTACGATATCCGGTTCCAACTCCTTGATCAGTTGTTCACCTTCGAGCCCGTCGCTGGCGGTCCCCACCAGTTCAAGGTCAAGCAGCTTCCACCGTACGGAAGAGACGATCTCATCCCTTACAATCTTTTCATCTTCTACGAACACTACAGTGTAACTCATACGGTACTCCCTTTTTTCTCGTCTTTGCCTTTGGGAAATGAGATGGAAACAACGGTTCCCTTCTGCCACTCGGACTTGATGGAGAAGTTCATCTCCTTTCCATAGCGAAGGACAAGACGCCTATATACATTGTATACACCAACGTGGGTTGAGTTGGCAAGCTCATCGAGGTCATCTGGAAGCGTTCCTTGTGGAAAACCTATGCCGTCATCTTCGACAGTGATGTGAATCCACCCATTTCTTTCTGTTACCAGTACGGTGATATTCCAATCCCCTGCCTTTGGCTCGAGTCCATGGATGATGGAATTTTCGACTAGGGGTTGGATGATGAGCTTGGGTGTCTTGACCAGCTCACATACAGGGTCAAGCTCTGTCGTCACATGCAGTTTCTCCCCAAACCTGATGCGCTGGATGGTGAGGTAGGAGTCGATGAGCTCCATGCTCTCCTTGAGGGTGCACTCGCTTTCATGGTTGTCGATCGTGGAGCGCAAAAGCTTGCCCAGCTTCAGGGTGATGGTGTGGATCTCCTCCTCGCCGTGCATCTTCGCCAATGCCTTGATGGTATTGAGCGTATTGAAGAGGAAGTGGGGATTCATCTGGCTTTCCAGGGCTTTCCTCTCCGCTTCGGCCACCTTTTCCTGCTCCTCACGCGTCAGGCGCAGTAGGCTTACGATCTGTTCGACCATGACGTTGAAGGAGTGGTCGAGCTGTGCGAACTCCACAATCTTCGCATATTCGTTCTTGACATGCAGATTACCCTTTTCAACCTCTCCCATGGAGGAGGCGAGGCTTCTGATCGGCTTTGTGATGGAACGGGAAAAAATCAGGGAGATGGCGATGGCAAGCACCGTTCCGATAGCCATCATGATTGAAAATGCCCACAACCACTGGTTGAGGTTCTCCTGGAAGGGGACCGAGCTGATTGAGCCGGCCAGGCTCAGGGTGGTGCCAGGGATTGCCGTGGTGGCAAAGATGGTTGTCCCTTCCTGGACGACCTTGTTGGTAAAATCCCCTTTGAGGCCTGCCAGTTCAGGAAAGAGCGTGAAGGTGCCGTACTTGTCGGAGTGGGTAAGGGAGGAGGCGTAGAAGTCCACGGTATCGATCAAGAGCTCCTCTCCAAGAACCTTTTCTGCGTTGGTGCCGTTGGTAAGGGCCTCAGCATAGATCTCTACAACCAGATACCCCAGGTTAACCCCATCCGTATCATAGACCCTGCGTAGGATGGAGGCCAGGACCTGTCTGCCTATCTCTGTGGTACGGTGGCCCCTGATGCTTATCAAAGAGGCTGTCTGGGAGACGTTTGCATTCTGGCTGATGATGTTGTTCATGTCCCAGTTGTTGCCCTGGTAGCGCAGGTCAAAGACCTCGGGAAACTCATGGGTGGATATCCTCACCCTCCCTGAGTTGCTTACCAGATGGGCACTGGCCAGGTAGGTATCGCCACGCATGATGCCAAAGAGCAGCTGGTAGAGCTCCCTCGATGCACGGGAATTGGCATCAAGCACATCTTCCTTCAGTATGCTGACAACCAGGGGGTCAGTTGAGATCCTGTACGCCTTGTGCCGGTAGTCATCAAGGACGGTGCCAAGCCTTTTTGCATCGAGGGTGACAGTGTCCATGGCCTGCTTTTGGAGATATCGGGTCTGGTTACCCTCACCTGTCAGGGTATAGTAGGAGGAAAACAGGCCTAGGGGCACTACCAGCACGATAATGAAGTAGAGCAGCAGCCTTCCAAAAAGTGTCCTTCTTCCGAATTTCCAAGCCTTATCTTTCATGATGGCAGTGTACCTGCAAACCTATGGGCATGCAATATCATTATATGCTCACGTATTTTTTATGCATAAACATACTGTTTGGTGTATATTTACATATTGTTTTTTGTCATGAGGGTTGACACGATTGGGAAAACCACGTTACAACCTTTACAAGGCTATTCAGCCATTTTTTGAGGAGTGTATTGTGAAAGGGTTTGCAAGGCAGGTGAGTCACCATACAGATGAAAATGACAGAACTATGCACTCTTATGCAAAGACAGGTGCAGATGCTTCTTCTCGTTCTGGCGCATATCCCATGCGTAGCTTCCTTACCGACAACGTAATCCTATCAAACCTCCTCCTTCTAGCACTTCCCATCTCCCTTCTCCTAATCGTAGTAAGCCTAATTATTCTCTAACCACGGCGGCAGATAGCCATCTGTTAGGACCGTGGAACCTTCCCCCTTACCCAGGGGATCGCTAGCTTATACCCAACGCAGAGACAAAAAGGAGCATAACCCTATGAAAAACAGAGAGAAACGGTACACCTTAGCCATCCTGGTCAACAACCAACCCGGTGTCTTGATGCGCGTCGTCTCGCTTTTCAGCCGTCGTGGCTACAACATCGACAGCCTCTCCGTTGGAGAGACCGAGAATGTGGCCTATAGCCGCATAACCATCGTCATCAGCGGCGACCGCGAGATTGTGGAGCAGATCAAGAAGCAGGTGGGCAAGCTCATCGATGTGAGACGGGTCTACGAGATGACCCCGACCAGGTCGATCCTACGGGAGCTTGTCATGGTGAAGGTCTCCACCACGGCCGCAAGCAGGACCGAGGTGGTGGAGCTGGGGCAGATCTTCAAGGCGAAGATCATCGACGTCACCTCCTCTACGGTCACCCTTGAGATGACCGGGGACCTGGACAAGATCCAGTCCTTCTATGATTTGCTCAGTCCCTATGGGATTGTGGAGATGTCCCGCACCGGCATAACCGCACTCGAACGAGGATCAAGACCGTTGAGCTCCATAAGCTACAGCGAGGATGATCTTTAGGATTTGGATACAACGCCACTAAGGCGCTTACTACAATAAGGCCTTACGGCCGGAGGAAAAGAATCAATGAGCACTATGTATTACGATTCGGAAGCTGATCTCTCAAGACTTGACGGCAAGAAGGTCGCCATCATCGGGTACGGCAGCCAGGGGCATGCCCATGCACTGAACCTGCACGAAAGTGGGGTTGATGTCGTTGTAGGGCTGTACAAGGGTTCCCCAAGCTGGGCTCTTGCCGAAGAGGCTGGCCTGCAGGTAACCACTGCCGAGGAGGCAGCGAAGATGGCACAGGTCATCATGATGCTCCTTCCCGACGAAAAACAGGCCAAGATCTACCATGAGAGCATCGAGAAGGGACTGACCAAAGGCAAGTACCTTGCGTTTGCCCACGGCTTCAACATCCATTTCGGACAGATCAAGCCCCCTGCCGACGTAAACGTCATCATGATCGCACCCAAAGGCCCCGGCCACACGGTTCGTACCCAGTTCCAGGAAGGAAAGGGCGTTCCCTCACTGATCGCCATCCACCAGGATCCTAGCGGCAACTCCAAGGAGATCGCCCTCGCCTATGCTAAGGGTCTGGGAGCCGGCAGGGCAGGCATTTTTGAGACTACCTTCAAGGAAGAGACCGAGACCGACCTGTTCGGTGAGCAGGCTGTCCTCTGTGGTGGCGTAAGTGCCCTCATCAAGGCTGGTTTCGATACACTGGTGGAAGCCGGCTATCAGCCTGAGATGGCATACTTTGAGTGTTGCCATGAGATGAAGCTCATCGTCGACCTCATCAACCAGGGTGGGCTTTCCTACATGCGTTACTCCATCAGCGATACCGCCGAGTATGGCGACTACACCACCGGAGGGAAGATCATCACTGCCGACACCAAGAAGGCGATGAAAGATGTCCTTACCGATATCCAGGAAGGGACCTTTGCCCGCAACTGGCTGTTGGAGAACCAGGTAAACAGGCCCTATTTCAATGCAAAGAAGCGAATTGAAGCTGAAAGCCTCTTGGAGAAGACCGGTCAGAAGCTTCGCTCCCTGATGAGCTGGCTGAAGAAATAACTATACCAAATTCCAGGAAGGACACTATGGACAACAAAGAGAGAATCTATATTTTCGACACCACCTTGAGAGATGGCGAACAGGCACCTGGCTACAGCATGAACCTTGACGAAAAAATTCGCATGGCCCAGCAGCTGGAGTCCCTAGGGGTCGATATTCTTGAGGCGGGGTTTGCCATAGCGTCCCCCGGGGATTTTGCAAGTGTGCAGGCCATCAGCCGCGCTGTACAGGATGTGACGGTCGCATCCCTTTCCAGGGCTCTGGAAAAGGATATCAACGCAGCCTGGGAGGCGGTGAAGGAGGCCAGACGGCCACGGATCCACACCTTCCTTGCCACCAGCGACCTCCATCTTGAGTACAAGCTGAAGATGAGCCGCGAACAGGCGTTGGAAAAGGCTGTGGCGATGGTCAGGTATGCGAGGAACCTCTGCGGTGAGGTTGAATTCTCCCTGGAGGATGCCACCCGTTCTGACCTGGACTATCTTTGCCAGGTGGTTGAGGCTGTCATCAAGGCGGGGGCCCAGGTAGTAAACCTCCCCGATACGGTCGGCTATGCAACACCTGACGATATGAAGCGGATGGTCGGCTCTGTCATGAACAGGGTTCCCAACGTCGACAAGGCCATCCTGGCAGTCCACTGCCACAACGACCTTGGCCTTGCCATGGCAAATACCCTTGCAGGCTTGCAGGCAGGGGCCAGGCAGGCGGAGTGCACCCTCTGTGGGATAGGCGAACGTGCAGGAAATGCTGCCCTTGAGGAGATAGCCATGGCGCTGCGGACGCGCAACGATGCATTTCCCTTCTACTCCAACCTGAAGACCGAGGAGATCTACCGATCGGCTAGGGTGCTTACCTCCATAACCGGGGTAAAGATGAACCCCTCAAAAGCCATCGTGGGGGCCAATGCCTTTGCCCATGAGAGTGGCATCCACCAGCATGGCATGATGGCAAACAGCCTCACCTATGAGATCATGACCCCCGAAAGTGTCGGGGTCCTGACCACAAGCCTCGTGCTGGGCAAGCACAGCGGACAGCACGCCTTTGAGAAACGGCTGGTCGACCTTGGATACGGGCTTGGCAAGGAAGAGGTCATCCGCCTCTTCGGGGAGTTCAAGAGCCTCGCCGACCGCAAGAAGACCATCACAGACAGGGATATCATCGCCCTGGTGGAAAGCACCAGCAAGCCCTCATCCGTCACCTGGGAGCTTGACTCCTTTGTGGTAAACAGCGGGAACATGATGACCAGCACCGCATGTGTGACCCTCAAGAAGGGTGAGAAGAAGTTCCAGGAAGTTGCCTGCGGCACCGGCCCTGTCTATGCATCGCTGCGTGCAGTCGAGAAGATCATCCGCCATCCCTTCGGCCTTGAGGACTACAACCTCCAGGCTGTTACCGAGCACCGTGATGCCCTCGGGGAGGTGGTGGTGAAGATCAGCGACGGAAGCGGCATCTATCGGGGCAGGGGGGTCAGCACCGACGTCATCGAGGCTTCCATCCTCGCCTGCCTTGCAGCGATAAACCGCATGCTCGACGAGTCGGTTCCCCGCAATGTCACAGGGGTAAAGGTTACCTCAGCCCCCAATTTTTCCAATGACATGCTCAGTAGCCATAGCGACAAGCAGAAGGAGAGCTCCGATGAGTAAGATTTCCCTGTTCGACTCAACCCTGCGTGATGGCAGTCAAGGCGAAGGCATCAGCTTTTCCGTCGAGGACAAGCTGAAGATTGTCCGTGCCCTGGACAGCCTTGGCGTAGAGTACATCGAAGCAGGAAACCCAGGCTCCAACCCCAAGGACCTTGAGTTCTTTGAGCGTGCCAGGGACTTGCAGCTGCGCCACTCCACCTTGGTGAGCTTCGGTTCCACCAGAAGAAGGAATACCAAGGCCAGTGAGGACCAGAATCTGCTGAACCTGGTGGCGAGCAACACGAAGGTGGTCTCCATCTTCGGAAAGAGCTGGGATTTCCATGTAACTGAAATCATCCGAACCACGCTGGAGGAGAACCTGGCTATGATCGAGGAGAGCATACGCTTCATCGTCGATTCCGGCAGTGAGGTCTTCTTCGATGCAGAGCACTACTATGATGGGTATGTGGCAAACAGGCAGTACGCCATCGCCACGCTGAAGGCGGCCTTGGCCGGGGGGGCCTCCACCCTGGTCCTGTGTGAGACACGGGGCGGGATGCTCCCTTCCCTGGTCGCTTCCATAACCGAGGAGACACGGGCCTTGTTTCCGACCACCCCAATCGGCATCCATGCCCATGATGACATCGGCTGTGGCGTTGCCTCATCCATCGCGGCTGTGGAGCACGGGGCAACACAGGTGCAGGGGACGTTGCTTGGCTTTGGGGAGCGGTGCGGTAACGCCTGCCTTGCAAGCGTTGCGGCGGTCCTGCAGACGAAGATGGGCCATGACTGCCTCAATGGGGTGATGCTGGAGAACCTTACCCCGGTAAGCCGGGCAGTGGCTGAGATCGCCAATGTGCGCATTCCCCATGGCACGCCCTTCATCGGACGCAGCGCCTTTGCCCATAAGGGTGGGATGCACATCGATGGGGTGCAGAAGAACCCCACCTCCTTCGAACATATCGACCCTACCACGGTGGGTAACGAGCGACGGCTGCTAATGAGCGAGGTTGCAGGCCGTGCCCTGATGACCAAGCGCATAGCCACCATCGCCCCAGACCTGGACAAGGACGACCCGGTTACCATCACGCTGATGGATGAGCTCAAGAGCCTTGAGGCCCAAGGCTATCAGTTTGAGGGAGCAGAAAGCTCCTTTGACCTGGTCATCCGTCGCCATTTGAGGATGTACCGGCCCTTCTTTACCCTGGTCCATTTCCAGACCTTGGGGAGCATGCCCTATGCAGACCCCCTCTCCGGGGCAACCCACCAGGCGGTGGTGAAGGTGAAGGTAGGCCGTGAAAGTGCCATCACGGCAGCTGAGGGAGAGGGTCCGGTCAACGCCCTGGACAAGGCCCTTCGCAAGGTGTTGGAGACCTTCTATCCGACCCTCAAGAGTGTGCACCTCACAGACTACAAGGTCCGTGTCCTGGATTCGGGAAGTGCAACCGCTTCCAAGGTACGGGTATTGATCGAATCAACCGATGGCAAGGATACTTGGTCTACCATCGGGGTCAGCAAGGATATTATTGAGGCCAGCTGGCTGGCCCTCAACGACAGCATAGAGTACAAATTGATCGCCGATGGGATCTCCCCTTCGGACGACAAAGAATAAGGAGACGCCAATATGGGCATGACAATGACACAGAAGATTCTTGCTCACCATGCAAAACTGGACTCGGTCAGAGTAGGGCAGTTGATCATGGCTGATCTGGATATGGTGCTGGGCAACGACATTACTGCACCTGTTGCAATCAATGAATTTCCAAAGTTCGGGCAGAGCACGGTCTTTGACAAGGACAAGGTAGCCCTTGTTCCCGACCACTTCTCCCCGAACAAGGACATCAAGGCTGCCGAGCAGTGCAAGAGCCTGAGGACCTTTGCCGGTAAACATGCGATCACCAACTACTTCGATGTGGGGCAGATGGGTATCGAGCATGCCCTGCTTCCAGAGAAGGGTCTTGTCTGTGCTGGCGACCTGGTCATCGGGGCTGACAGCCACACCTGCACCTATGGTGCCCTCGGTGCTTTCTCCACAGGGGTTGGTTCCACCGACATGGCCTGTGGCATGGCTACCGGCCAGGCCTGGTTCAAGGTTCCTTCTGCCATCAAACTCAACCTGAGCGGCAAGTTCAGGCCCTATGTCTCCGGCAAGGACCTGATCCTCCACATCATCGGCATGATCGGTGTGGATGGGGCCCTCTACCAGAGCATGGAATTCTCAGGTGAGGGAGTCGCCTCCCTGACCATCGACGACCGCTTCACCGTTGCCAACATGGCCATCGAGGCTGGGGCGAAGAACGGCATTTTCCCGGTGGACAGCGTGGCCCTTGAGTACCTTGCGGAGCACTGCCCCCGTAAGCCTGTCATCTATGAAGCGGATGCCGATGCAGAGTATGACCGGGTGATCGACATCGACCTCTCGGCCATCAAGAGCACCATTGCATTCCCCCACCTGCCTTCCAATACCCGTACCATCGACGAGGTCGGTGAGATCAAGATCGACCAGGTGGTCATCGGGTCGTGTACCAATGGGCACATCAGTGACCTCAGGGAGGCTGCGGCTATCCTCAAGGGCAGGAAAGTGGCCCCTTGGGCCCGTTGCCTGATTTTCCCTGCAACCCAGAAGATCTGGAAGCAGGCGATGAACGAGGGCTTGTTTGACATCTTCGTCGATAGTGGCTGTGCTGTCTCCACCCCAACCTGTGGGCCATGCCTTGGCGGGCATATGGGCGTCCTGGCTGAGGGAGAGCGTGCGGTAAGCACGACAAACAGGAACTTTGTAGGCCGCATGGGCCATGTGAAGAGTGAGGTCTACCTTGCAAGCCCGGCAGTAGCCGCCGCAAGTGCGATCAAGGGGTACATCGCTGACCCCGCCAGTGTGCAGGAGGTGCAATAATGCAAGCTAGAGGAAGTGTTTTCAGATATGGGGACAACATCGATACCGATGTCATCATCCCTGCGAGGTACCTCAATACCTCCAACCACAAGGAACTGGCCATGCATTGCATGGAGGATATCGACCAGAGCTTCGTGAAGAAGGTGCAAGACGGTGACATCATCGTCGCAGACAAGAACTTCGGCTGCGGCTCAAGCCGTGAGCATGCTCCCATAGCCATCAAGGAGAGCGGAATCTCCTGTGTGATCGCCCGTACCTATGCCCGTATCTTCTACCGCAACGCCCTCAATATCGGCCTTCCTATCCTCGAGTGCGAGGAGGCCTGTGATGGCATCAAGGCAGGCGATGTGGTCAGTGTGGACTTCTCCACAGGGGTCATCACCAACGAGACCAGCGGCAAATCGTTCCAGAGCGAGCCGTTTCCTCCCTTTATGCAGGCACTCATCCAGGCCGGTGGCCTTGCCCCCTACATTGCAGCAAAAGGGGCGAAGGCATGAAGAAGCATATTGCATTGGTCCCAGGGGATGGGATCGGGGTGGATATCGTCTCTGAGGCTGTGAAGGTGCTTGACCGCCTCGCCAAGAAATTCGGCCACGAATTTACCTACACCTCCTACCTCGCCGGTGGCTGTGCCATCGACGCGACAGGAAAGCCACTTCCCGAGGAGACCCTCAAGGGTTGCCAGGAGAGCGACAGCGTCCTGCTCGGTGCCGTTGGCGGCCCGGCCTGGGACAAGCTTCCCAGCAACCTACGCCCGGAGAAGGCCCTTCTGGGTCTTCGTGGGGGTATGGGGCTGTTCTGCAACCTCCGACCTGCCATCCTCTACAAGCAGCTTGCCGGGGCCTGCCCCCTGAAGGCTGAGATCGTGGGGGAGGGATTGGACATCATGGTGGTGCGCGAGCTCACCGGTGGAATCTACTTTGGCCAGCGAGGTCGTGACGAGAACGGTGCCTATGACACGATGAGCTATACCGTCTCCGAGATCGAACGGATAGTGCGCAAGGGTTTTGAGACCGCCCAGAAGCGGAAGAAGAGGCTGTGCAGTGTCGACAAGGCGAACATCCTCAACTCCAGCCAGCTCTGGAGGGAGATCGTGGGGCGTCTTGCCCCCGACTATCCTGACGTGGTGGTGAACCACCTCTATGTGGACAACGCGGCGATGCAGCTTGTTCGCAACCCCCGTCAGTTCGATGTCATCGTGACGGAGAACATGTTCGGGGATATCCTCAGCGACGAGGCCTCCCAGATCACCGGCTCGATCGGGATGTTGCCATCGGCTTCCCTGAGGGAGGATGGGTTTGGCATGTACGAGCCTATCCATGGCAGTGCCCCTGACCTTGCAGGCAAGAATGTGGCCAACCCTATAGCCACCATCCTCTCTGTCGGCATGATGATGCGCTACACCTTCGGCCTGCCCAAGGAAGCCGATGCCATCGAAGAGGCTGTTTCCAAGGTTCTCGATGCGTCCTACCGCACCGCGGACATCTACACCGAGGGCATGAAGCTTGTCGGTACAAAAGAGATGGGTGACCTTATAGCCCAGGCCCTGTAAAGGGGAGGAACCTAGGATGGACGATAGCAAGAAACGCTCAAGTGCAATGACCGAAGGTGTCGACAAGGCCCCTCACCGGTCCCTGATGAAGGCTCTCGGTTGGACTGACCGTGAAATTCATATGCCGATGATCGGCATCGTAAACGGTGCGAACGAGATCATCCCCGGCCATATCCACCTCAACAGGATAGTCGATGGTGTCAAGGCAGGGGTACGTGAAGCTGGAGGCAATCCTGTTGCGTTTCCTGTTATCGGTGTCTGCGATGGCATAGCGATGGGGCATACGGGTATGAAGTACTCCTTGGCCAGTCGGGAGATCATCGCCGATTCGATCGAGATCATGGCTACCGCCCATCCTTTCGATGCCCTGGTCTTTGTCCCCAACTGTGACAAGATCGTCCCGGGTATGCTCATGGCCGCAGCAAGGCTGAACATCCCCTCCATCTTCGTCTCAGGAGGCCCCATGCTGGCAGGTCACGTCCCTGGTGGGTCGGTCAATGGCATGAGCCTTTCGACGATGTTTGAGGCCGTGGGAAGCCAGGCTGCCGGTACCATGAGCCAGGAACAGCTGGACGTGTTTGAGGACAATGCCTGTCCTACCTGCGGTTCCTGCAGCGGCATGTATACGGCCAACAGCATGAACTGCCTTACCGAGGCCATCGGCATGGGCCTTCCCGGCAACGGGACGGTTCCCGCTGTCTATAGCGCCCGTGACCGCCTTGCCAAGGAAGCCGGCTACATGATCATGGAGATCCTGAAGAAGAACCTCCGTCCCCTGGACATCCTCACACCAAAGGCCTTTGCCAATGCCCTGGCAGTTGACATGGCCCTTGGATGCAGCACCAACACGATGCTCCATCTTCCTGCCATTGCCCACGAGGCCGGAGTCGAACTTGATATCTTCATGGCAAATGCGATCAGTGCAAAGGTGCCGAACCTCTGCCACCTCGCCCCTGCCGGCCCCTACCATATCGAGGACCTCTACCAGGCAGGTGGGGTGCTTGCGGTAATGCACGAGCTTGACAAGGCCGGCCTGTTGGACGGCAGTTTGCCGACTGTCAGCTGCAAGAGCATTGGCGAGCTCTACAAGCATGCAACGAACTACAATACCTCGGTCATCAGGCCGATCACCAATCCCTACTCCAAGACAGGCGGCATAGCCGTGCTGCAGGGAAACCTCGCCCCCGATGGGGCCGTGGTCAAGAAGAGTGCCGTCGATGAGAAGATGCTCGTCCACAAGGGCCCTGCAAGGGTCTTTGAGAGTGAGGAGGATGTCATCAAGGCTATCTTCGCTTCCCAGATCAAGAGTGGCGATGTGGTGGTTATCCGCTACGAGGGTCCGAAGGGAGGTCCTGGCATGCGCGAGATGCTCTCTCCCACCTCCGCCATTGCTGGCATGGGGTTGGACAAGGATGTGGCCCTCATCACCGATGGTCGTTTCAGTGGTGCCACCCGGGGAGCTTCCATCGGGCATGTGAGCCCTGAGGCTGCCGAAGGCGGACCTATTGCGTTTGTCGAGGAAGGGGACATCATCAGCATCGACATCCCCCAGGGAAAGCTTGAGCTGCTTGTCGATGAGAAAGTCCTGGAACAGAGAAGGAAAGGTTGGAAATGCAAGGAGAGCCCGATAACCACCGGCTATCTTGCCAGGTATGCCAAACAGGTTACCAGTGCTTCCCGTGGCGCAATTTTCAAGCAATAGGACCGAACAGAAGAGGAGAACTAGTATGCAGATGACCGGAGCACAGATAATAATTGAGTGTTTGACTGAACAGGGTGTCGATGTAGTGTTCGGCTTTCCTGGGGGGGCCGTGTTGCCCCTGTATGAGGCCCTGTTCCAGAACAAGAACCGCATCAGACATATACTCACTGCTCATGAGCAAGGGGCCAGCCATGCTGCAGATGGGTATGCACGTTCCACCGGAAAGGTTGGGGTGTGCATCGCTACCAGCGGACCGGGAGCCACCAACCTGGTTACCGGCATCGCCACCGCCTATATGGACAGTGTGCCGATGGTTGCCATCACCGGGAACGTGACCCTGCCCCTTTTGGGGAAGGACAGCTTCCAGGAGGTCGACATCACCGGCATCACCATGCCCATCACCAAGCACAACTACATCGTCAAGGATGTGAACATGCTTGCGAAGACCATCAGGGATGCCTTCAGGATTGCCCAGGAGGGTCGTCCAGGTCCTGTTTTGATCGACATCCCCAAGGATGTGACAGTCCACTTGGCCGATTACGTGGCCAAGCAGCCTGAACCCATCCTCCCGAGGACCGAGCGCCTGAGTGCTGAGAGCTTGGATATGGCCCTCTCTTTGATCAAGGAGAGTGAGCGGCCGATGCTCTACGTTGGCGGTGGGGTCATCAGGGGCAAGGCCTCCGATGAGCTGAACAGGTTCATAGAGCTCATCGACGCTCCTGTCTGTACCTCCCTCATGGGGTGTGGTGCGGTCAGTTCCCTCAACGAGCGCTTTACCGGCATGGTGGGGATGCACGGCTCGAAGGTCTCCAACATGTGTGTCTCTGCCTGCGACCTGCTTGTCGTGGTGGGTGCACGGTTCAGCGACCGTGTGGTGAGCAAGGCCAGTGGCTTTGCCCAGAATGCGAAAATCATCCACATCGATGTGGATCCGGCTGAGATCGACAAGAATATCAAGACCTGCTGTCATGTCGTGGGTGATGTCAAGGTTGTGCTCTCTGAGCTGAACAAGCGTCTTGTCCAGCCCTTGCACAATGAAAAGTGGATGGAGCAGGTCGATTCCTACAAGAAGCGCTATCCTATCCGGTTTGACAACGAGAGCCAGCGTGCCAAGAAGCTTCTCAAGAGCCTTCAGAAGGTGCTTCCCCCTGACTTCTTCATCGTAACCGAAGTCGGCCAGCACCAGATGTGGGCTGCCCAGTTCCTCAAGCATATCCAACCTGGACACTTCCTTACCAGTGGAGGCCTAGGGACCATGGGATATGGCACTGGGGCTGCCATCGGGGCCCAGATCGGAAACCCAAAGAGTAGGGTGGTCAACGTAGCAGGGGATGGGAGCTTTGGGATGAACTGCAACGAGCTTGCAACCATTGCCCGTTTCAGGCTTCCGGTGATTATCTTGCTGATGAACAACCATACCTTGGGAATGGTGCGACAGTGGCAGACCCTCTTCTTCGATAACCACTACAGCGAGACAACGCTGGATGATGTCGTCGATTGGGTTGCCCTTGCCAATGCCTACGGTATCAAGGGCATGAGGATCGGAAGCGATGATGACCCGATGCCGATCCTGCAGGAAGCCCTCGATCTCAATGCCCCTGTGGTCATTGAGTGTGAGATTCCTGTCGACGACAAGGCCTATCCGATGGTAGCCCCAGGGGCCTCCATCGACGATATGCTTGGTGTCGGGGAGCTCGGCGACTACTGATACTGGAAGGTGACCAGATCGAGAAAGGATATCCCAAAGGCGGCGCAGATATTGTCTACCGTCTGCTTGCGGGGTATCCTCTTGTTTTTTTCGATATAATGGATCTGACTTCTGGTAAGATAGGCCCTATCCATCAACTCCTGCTGTGTCATGTTCTGCGCAAGGCGCAACTGACGAATTGCTTCCCCAATCATCATTTTTTCCATGGAACCAGTATCCTATAAAAAAATACCTACTTGCCGAAAATACGTCAGGAAGAACAAAAAAAATAAGAAATGATGGGGTTACCCGGCGCATATATCCGAGTGAAGCCATTGGTAGGTATCGTATGGGTTTTCAGAATAATAACTTACAGACAGAGACGTTTTTACCAAAAAGCTGTGTAGTTTTTCCAAAAATATGTCAGACGATGGTATACTGGGTGCATAATCCCTATCCAGGAGAAGTACATGGAAGAAGCTATGCGGGAAATGTCGCTTGAGGAGCTTGGGTCGGTCTGTTCGAACCTTGCAAAGGCATGCTCAAAGCAGATGAGGATGGAGGAAGCGGACCTTTTTGGCAGGCTTGCCTCATACTACGGGCAAAAGAGGGAGAGAAGGGAAGGGCAGTCCTTCAAGGCCCTTTCCGCTCTCATCGAGGAGGATCTTTCCCAAGGCTATGCCAAGGCAACAGGGACTGCACAAGCCGAAGGTGACCGGGGCGCCCAACGCTCCTTGGTATGGGGGGAGAAGACGACAAAACTCCTGAAGAGCCTTCTGGCCAGATATGAGAAGCAGGGTACCTCCCTATTGGAGAAAACCAATGTATTTGTCTGCGATATCTGTGGCTTTGTCTATGTTGGAGAACAACCGCCGGAGATCTGCCCTGTCTGCAAGGTACCAAGCTTCAAGATCCTTGCTGTCCAGAAGGAGGCCATCTGATGCATGCCGTAAGAAATATTCGACTCTGTACCAAGGATTGCCTCTGCCTGTTCGTCTGCCCCACCGGAGCTACCGATACCGAGACCGGACAGATAGACGCGAGCAAATGTCTTGATGGGTGTCGCCTTTGTGTGGATGCCTGCCCCTCCCATGCAATTTTCCTGATTCCCAAGAACTATACCCCACAGCAAAAGAAGAGTGAGAAGACAAAACAGGCTCTCAAGGAGCTGGCAAAGAGCAAGGCAGAGCAGGAGAGGCTTGCCCTGGATATTGCCAAGGAGACAACTGACCCCACCGAACGGCAATTGGCAAGGGCCCTTGCCCGTTCTCTGAGGATACTCTCTGAGGACCTGCACCGTGAGAGTGGCTTCATGCTGCCCCAGGATGAGGCTACCAGGGCTTTTTTGCAAGAGCAGCTACAAAAAAACAGCAATAGCGATGATTTTCCCAAGGAAGCTGTGCTGAGACTGTTGCAGTTGCTATAGGAAAGGAAACTTATACTACACAGTCGCTATGGGCAGATGCAAATTTTGTATCTGCCCAAGCTCCCTTGGTAGGAAACTTTTTGGTACTAGGGGCTAATCGGCTGTTTTCCCAGATTGACCATGACATGCAGGACTCTTGATGATGTAGTTCAATTTTTATCCATGGGTTTGTATTCCCAGACTACAATTCGCAAGAATATGAAGGATAAAATAGTTGTAACTTTGTCAATTATATGCCATTACGATGCTAGGAGTTTCCCTCTGAGATGGAGGCTTGTGTTTACAGAAATGGGTGTTCTGGAGAAGTGTTGTAAGGAATTTGTATGCAGTATCTTGAATTCATGTTGCTCTCTTCCTCACTGATGCTAGCCATCTTTGCCGATGTCCTGAGATTCCCCCTGTTGAGAAAGGGGAGGGGCAGTCGGTTCTTCGGCGGGATCTCAATCGTATACTCTGTCTTCCTCATCCTCTCCATGGTGGTTACGGGTGTGGAGGAAAGTTTTCTCACCTTCCCCGTCTATGTTGAACGGGTCCTCTGGGCCCTGCAGTTTCTCTCTTTCCCCTTTCTTTTGGCCATGTGGATGCATTTCAATGCGCTTAACGTCATAGATAACCCCAAACTGGTATCAAGGCTGACCTACATACATCTCATCCCCTTGGTAGGGCTGACCGTACTGACCGTGGCAGACATTTCCCTACAAAAGTTCTATCCGCTCAATGCAGCGTATGCACATATGTTGCCTGTAGCGGGAACCACCTTCATGATGGTCGTGTCGGTTTTCTTCTGCCTGGGCATGCTTCTGCCCACACTAGCTCATGCCAAGGAGTTGCAGGGTTCATTCCTGTTCATATCGATACTTCTTCCCACAACGCTGCTGATTTCGATGGCAACCTTCTGGATTACCCATAGCTATGCCCTATTCATCGTAGTGAACCCTTTCATGCTTGTCCTCTACTATCTGATCGGACAACGTGATTCGGTCATCCTCGATGGTTTGACAGGTCTCCCTACGATGGCTCTTCTCGAGCGGAAGCTGATCCGTATTTTCAGGTTTCAGGTCTCCAGTTCGGTCATTCTTCTGGATATTGAGAATTTCCATGCTTTCAATGCCCGTCATGGGCAACGCATCGGTGACAGCTTATTGGTGAAGCTTGCAGAGTATCTTGGTACCTTATGCATAGCAAATGAACTGTTTAGGCTTGATAGTGACCGTTTCTGTCTTTGCATTCCCAATAGAGAGAGTAGTCTGGCAGACCGTTTGGTTACGCAGATCCAGGAGAGGATGGACCAACCTTGGGAAGTTGAGGGTATGTTCCTGTACATACAGGTCAACATCGCTGTCATCAGTATCCCCAAGCAGGCTTCTACTCTTGATGAGTTCAAACGGGCGACCGACCAGCTGTTGCTGGAGATCAAGAGCGTCCGCAACACAGGCAAGATTGTCTATACCCGGGCTTTGTCGCTCGACAAGCAGCATAAGCAGGACATCATTTCTGCCTTGAGGGATTCGATCAGGGATCCTAACCAGGTGCAGGTCTACTACCAGCCGGTCTATGAGATAGGGACAGGAAAGCTGATATCCGCTGAGGCGTTGATGAGAATTGTCGACAAGCATCTTGGATTCCTGCTTCCCGACGATTTCATCCCCTTGGCAGAGCAGACTGGCCTGATAGTGCAGCTTACCCAGATTTTGCTGACCAAGGTATGCCAGATGATGAAAAGGATCTCCCAAGAACAAAATTCACTGCAATACATCGCGGTAAACCTTTCGGGGATTGAGTTCGAGTCCAAGGCGATAGGGAAGAACCTCCTGGAGACCATCAAGCGGGAAGGGGTCGATCCGAGGAGGATAGGCTTTGAGATTACCGAGTCGGTAGTCTTGCAGTCCTACGAGATGGTTGCTTCCGTAATGAAAGAGTTGGCTGGTGAGGGAATCTTCTTTGCCCTGGATGATTTCGGTTCGGGCTATTCCCATCTCAGGGCCTTGATTGACCTGCCCTATGCGTATGTGAAATTCGACAAGAGTGTCATCCGTAGTTCCACAACAAACCCCAAGATGCTCACCCTTCTGGCTGGTATGTTGCATACCCTGGACAAGTGCGTCATTGTAGAAGGGGTGGAGACTGAAGAGGAGCTGGCCTTGGCACACAAGATAGGAATAGAACGTGTTCAGGGTTTCTATTTCTCAGAGCCTTTGCAAGGTGATGAGTTCTTGCAGTTGCTGAGGAAAGCAGAGAAACGATAGGGGTGATGGGGTAAGCTAACATCAAATGCACTTCAGGTCAAAATGAGTTTCTCAACCACCTAAAGCCATGTGGTGGGGGGTGAAGCCGTTTTTTGGACTCCACTACATCGTAATGGTATAATGGAAGAAAAAGTGTAGGGTATTCAAGCTCAGGAAATAAGAAAGACGCGCAGTTCGTCTGTCCTCGTTCATGGAGCTCCCAGTACTAAGTATTTGCAAACTGAGTATATATGGAATACCATTACATGAAGTCATTGCAATAGGAGAAAAATTGAGATGGTCATGGACATTTCTATTTTAAGGAAGTATT
>NZ_JAVSNJ010000018.1:0-52791 GCF_032144095.1 Sphaerochaeta sp. PS | reverse complement strand
CATTGTGATCGCGTACATGTTGGTTATGTTGGCAATAGGATATTTTTCCTCAACCAAGATCAAGACGAACACTGACTTCATGGTCGCAGGAAGACGACTCGGGCCCCTTTTGATGGCCGGAACCCTCGCTGCTACCGAAATCGGAGGCGGCAGTTCCCTTGGGGTTGTAGCCAACGCCTATGGATCCTGGGGTGTAAGTGCATCCTGGTACATCATTGCGATGGGAATTGCATTCCTTATCCTCATCCCCCTTGCCCCGAAGTTCAGAGCGACAGAGGTTAAGACAGTCCCTGAGTATTTCAGAAGGCGCTATGACAAGTTCTCAGGCGGATTCAGCGGCATCATCATGCTCATGGCCCTCGTCGGACTCACAGCAGGTCAGTTCAAGGCATCTGCCTCAGTTCTGGAAGTAATGCTCGGCCTTGACTACACCACCAGCCTGATCATCGTCACAGTGGTCATCACCGTCTATGCTGTCATGGGAGGCCTCTGGTCGGTAACGCTCACAGACTTCATACAGGTATTCCTGATCGTCATCGGAATGCTCATTGCCATCCCCTTCGCCCTCAAGTTGGCTGGGGGCTGGGCAACCATCAGGGCAACGGTCCCTGCCGAACACTTCAGCTTCACCCAAGGTATTGGAGGCTGGGGCCAGATCGCCGGCTTTGTCATCATGTATGTGGCTACCTTCTCGGTAGGCCAGGAGGCTGTCTCCCGCTACTACGCAGCAAAAGACGGAAAGGCCGCCATCCAGGGCTCCATCATTGCCGCTATCGTCAACTTCGTATTTGCCTTCATCCCGGTAATACTGGGTATCACCATGCTTAGCCTCTTTAACCAGAACCTGCTGGACAGCAGTGTCGTAGATGCACTGAAGAACAACAGCAGGTATGCCCTGCCTGCCCTTGCAGTTGCGACGATGCCTGCAGTGGTAACAGGAATCCTCTTTGCTGGTATCATCAGCGCCACGATGTCCTCAGCCGACTCCGACCTCCTGGGTGCCGGTTCCATCTTCAGCAATGATATCTTCAAGATTTTCATCCACAAAGGGGCGACCGACAAGCAGGTCATGCTCACCACCAAGATTGCCATGGTTGTGGTCTCCCTCTTCTCGTTGGTTACCGCCCTCTATGCCAACAACATCCTGACCCTGCTTGCCTTCTCGTTTACCCTTCGTGCCGCCGGTACCTTCATCCCCTATGTGATGGGCCATTTCTGGAAGAAAAGCTCCAGTGCCGGATCCATCGCCTCCATCCTCATCGGCAGTCTGGTATTCTTCCTCATGGACAGAAAGATCATCCCTTCCATCCCCAAGTTGAACAACATCATCCCAGCCCTGCTTATCAGCATGGTTGCATTCTATGTGTTCTCCCTTCTCTTCCCTCCCAAAAAGGAGAGCTTCGACCTGATATTCGAAGAATAACGCAACACACCCAAGTGGGCAACACATCCGGAAAGGCTCCTGATTGTCACTGTTGCCCACTTGATTCCCCTGGATTTGAACACTGTATCTGGTAATGGACAGGGCCGTCGCAATGCGACGGCCCTGTGTAGGTAGAGAGACCTGATACGTACGATCAGAGCCTAGCGGTTGATCCAGTACTGCTTGGGAACAGGGTTGGCCCCTTCCCAGATGATCTGACGGAAGTGCACAGGGTCGGTGTTCCCTTCGCTGTTGACAAAGAGAACCTGGCTGGTCTCATCAAGGCCCAGGGCCTTCTTCAGCTCAACTAGCTCAGGATATTGCATGATGGAGGCAAATGCCCCAAGGGTCACGGCGCCACTTTCACCACTGATGATGAACGGGTCCCCGTTTAGGGGTGTGGCATAGACCCGCATGCCCTTGGCTGCGACATAGTCTGGAACCTTCATGAAGGCATCTGCGGTATTCTTGAGAATATCCCAGGCGATGGGAGAGGGATCTCCACAGGCAAGGCCTGCCATGATGGTGTCCAGGGCTCCGGTAACCGAGTGGGGCTTGCCGTCATCAGCCAGGGCACTGGCAAAGAGACAGGGGGCCTGGTCGGGCTCGACCACGATACACTTGGGGGCATCCTGCCCAAAGAGGGCATGGTAGAAACCGATAACAGAGGCAGCAAGGGCCCCTACCCCAGCCTGGATGAAGACATGGGTGGGTTTGACAAGACCGACACCACCGAACTGCTCCTGGGCCTCAGTGAGCATGGTAAGATAGCCCTGCATGATCCAGGTAGGGATCTCGGTGTAGTTATCCCAGCTTGTATCGCTGATGATGGTCCAACCGTTGATCTTTGCATCGATGGCCACCTGGCGAACTGCATCGTCATAGTTGCCGTCTACGATGACAACCTTTGCCCCGTTGCTCTTGATGGCGTCAATTCTTCTGGAACTAGTTTCTGCATGTACATAGATGACACACTTGAAACCAAGCTTCTTTGCAGCCCATGCAATACCACGTCCATGGTTTCCGTCAGTGGCGCTTGCAAACACCAGGTTACCAACCTTTTCCTTTACCTCGTCAGAGGCAAGATATGCAAAGGGGGTGTCTTCCCCAAGAAGCCCGAGCTGTTTCTGCAGATAGCGGTAGAGGGCGAATGAGCCTCCGAGAACCTTGAAACTGTTGAGTTGCAGGCGGCTTGACTCATCCTTGACCCAGATACCACCGACACCGAACATGGTTGCAAGGTTGGGAAGTCCCTGCAGGGGACTCATCCTGTAGCCAGGGATCTGCTTGTGGAAACGGCGGGCAGTCATAGCCTGCTTCATGGAAAAAAGTTCTGTTGAGAGGCCAATATCCTTGACCGTATGGTTCCTTAAAATCCACGAGATTTCCTGTGGGGTATCTGTCATTGTATCCTCCATATTAGTTAATTGATCGAATCTTTACTTTTTACTCTATATTCTACTTTAATCATAAATTTTTCAAGAGGTAATTGCTCATATGATTAATATTTTGAATTATTATCAATTTATTGGAATAGTATTTCAAAAATCTTTGAATCAAAACGAAATAGCCAACTTTCCCTTACGGAAAATGGTGGCTGGTCAGCCTGCCAAAAAATCTATGGTGCAACAATTCAGCACAGGTACCTCAACAGAGGTAGTGGAAATACGGGCTTCCAAGAGCCAAGAAGATCAACCGACAAAAACAAAAAAGGCAAGAGAGAGTCGCTCAGCGGCTTTCCCTTACCTTAGTATATTCCAGCTGTTTTTCCAGCACAAGAGTGGTTACTTACAATACAACAGAATAGGTTGGATCGGTGACCTGATAGACCAGCTTCCCTTTCTTGATGCCATCCGACAGGAAAATGTGCTTGTCCTTGGTCATGAAGATCGCCTCAACATCGTCAAGGGTGTTGATGAGGGCCATTCCATCCTCATACCCAAGGGCATAGAGGGAGGTGGAAAGGGCGTCGGCAAGAAAGGAGTTCCTGGTGATGATGCTTACACTGGTAAATTCCGATTTGACAGGATAGCCTGTTTTGGTATCGAGGATATGGTGGTAAACCTGCCCATCGAGTTCAAGGAACCGTTCGTAGGGGCCAGAGGTGACCAGTGTCTGGTCAACAAGGGAGAGTATCATGACATAGTTTCCCCGAAGAGAGTCAGGATCCTGGATGCCTATCTTCCATGCACTCCCATCGGGCTTGTTGCCCATGGTCAGAACATTCCCCCCCAAATTTATGATGGCATGTTCCACACCGTAGCCCTGGAGAACCTTGGCAACCTCATCAGCGGCATACCCCTTGGCAATGCCTCCCAGGTCGAGGACCATATGCTCGTCCTTCAGGAATACGGAATGATCCTGTTCGTTGAGGGCGACCCGGTCATATCCGATGAGTGGCAGCAAAGAATCAATCTCTTCCTGGGGTGGCTTTCGGGGATTGTCCCCACCAATGTCCCAGGCTTGCACCAGAGGTCCCACGGTAGGATCGAAGGCCCCTCTGCTCAAGGTTGCGATTTCCAGTGCCTTGCGGACGACGTCAAAGGTATCGGTCGTGACAACGACAGCTCTCTTTCCTGCCGAAGCATTTATCTTTTCCACATCACTGTCCTGTACGTGGAGACTCATCCTGTCCTCAATCTCTTTCAGGCGTGCAAAGCCCGCAGTAAAGGCCTCTGGGGAGGGCTGGTCATAGATGGTTATCTTACAGACGGTACCAAGCATCAGAAAGGACTGGGACTCTGGTTCAACCTGCTTCTTGGCACAGGAGGAAAGAAGGACCACTAGGGAGAGGAGGCCAAGGAGTATGGCTATTCGGTGGGTGTTTTGTTTTGTGTGCATATTCAAGGGTGCATTATGAAGTTTTAAGGGGTAAATTGCAAGAAAGGGCATAAGGTTATGCAAGCTTCCATCCTACCCTATTGTTCATTGACTCTTGCTCTCCCCTTCTGCAAGGGCTTTCTCCAGCGTCCTCCAACCCAGGGCTGCACATTTTACCCGTGCAGGCAGTGAGGCCATGGAGGAGAACACCGTCGCCTCAAGCAAGCTGGGGTCGATCGCACCACCACGTATCATCTGGAAAAACAGGTCGGAAAGGTTTTTTGCCTCACTGACTGTCTTTCCCCTGACCAGGTCGGCCATGATGGATGCCGAAGCCTGGGAAATTGCACAGCCGGTGCCTACAAACGAGACGTCCCGGATCACCTGGTCCTCGGATATGTCCAGCTCCAGGCTGATCTCGTCCCCACAGGAGGGGTTGACCCCCTGCACTACGGCACTTTGGTGTTCCAGATGCCTGCGATTCCTCTTCGAGGAGTTGTGGGCAAGCACTACCTGCGTATATAAACTATCAATCTCCATATCCAAAAACCCTCCTGGCATGTACCAAAGCTACGATCAGCCTATCAATATCCTTGATAGTATTATATACTGAAAAGCTCACCCTACAGGTTGAACCGACTCCCAGGTAGTGCATCAGAGGCTGGGCACAGTGGTGCCCTGCCCGTATGGCTATGCCCTCTGCATCGAGCAGGGTCGCCACATCGTGGGGATGTATGCCATCGACAGCAAAGGTTATCAGGGGGAACCTTCCCGCCCCTTCAGCTGCCTTTCCATAGACGGTTATCCAAGGGAGAGCAGAAAACCTCTGCAGGCAGTAGGCGGTAAGCCTATCCTCAAGCTCCTGGATGGCAGGGTAGCCAATGCCCTGCATGTAGGCTATCGCAGCCGAAAGTCCTACCACCCCGGCAACATCCTGGGTCCCTGCCTCAAGGCGTTGGGGAACATCTGCAAAGGTTGCCTCTTGTTCGCTCACATACTCGATCATATCCCCACCAGTAAGGAACGGGGGAAGGGCCTCAAGGAACTCCTTCTTTCCATACAACATCCCGACCCCGGTAGGCCCAAACATCTTGTGGGCAGAAAATACCGCAAAATCACAATCCAAGGCTTGCACATCCACCTGCATATGGCAGATGCTTTGGGTACAGTCGACGATGGCCACCGCCCCTACCTCATGGGCCTTTGCAATGAGCCTTGCAGTGGGAAGCTCGATGCCCATCACGTTGCCCACCTGGGCAAAGGAGACGATCTTTGTCTTCCCAGTTATCTTCTTCCCTATCTCCTCACCTTCGATGTTTCCATTCGCATCCAGGTAGAGATAGACAAGGGACGCCCCAGTCTTTTTGCAGACCTGTTGCCAAGGCACAAGATTGCAATGGTGCTCAGAGATGGGGATGACCACCTCATCGCCTGGCTTCAGGGTGTTGAGTGCATAGGAATAGGCCAGGAGGTTCAAGGCCTCGGTGGCATTGCGAAGGAATACAACCTGGCTTGGGTCGGGGGCATTGATGAACCTGGCAAAATCACCTCGTCCCTTCTCGTACAACCGGGTGGCTTCGGAGCTGAGAGCATACAGCCCCCGATGGGGGTTTGCATTGGAGCTCCTGTAGTATCCCTGCATGGCTTCGATGACCAGAGAGGGCTTCTGGCTGGTGGCAGCGCTATCGAGATAGACAAGGCTACTCTCCCCAAAAATGGGGAAATCGCGGATATAGGGGTTACTGCTCATCTCTTTCCAACCTCCTTGCTAGTTGCCTTCGGATCTCCGATTGGATCTTCTTGTCTGGAACCCTTCCAAGGATGGGCTCAAGCTGGGCCTCCACCAACATCCTCCTGGCTTTCCTCTCCTCGATGCCCCGGCACATAAGATAGAAGAGGGAATCCTGGTCGGGTTTCCCTGAACTTACCGCATGGCTGCCTTCGACATCCGCCTCACCACAGAGGATGAGCGGGATGGAACGGTTCTTTACCTTTGGTGATAGCAGCAGGGAGGATTCATCCTCGCTGCCCTTGCTCTGGGAACACCCCTGGTGGAAGTCCAGGGTCCCCCTGAACAGTTTGGAGGCTTCATCAAGCAGGGCCCCCCGGGCCACCAGTGTGGAGAGGGTTCGTTTCCCCCTATGCTCAATGTGCACATTGAGGTCAGTTACCCCTTGCCTGTCAACGATATTCATGCATGATACTGTGCACTCTGCTCCATCGCCCTGGAGCTCAACATGGGTTCCGATATAGGATTGGGCAGACCCGATGGCTATCTGCACCACCTCGAGCTTGCCACCATCGGCAACTGTGATGTCGAGGTAGCCAAGGTCGGTAGTACCCTCATTGAGAAAGCGAAGCTGGATGACCGTCAGGCTGGCGCCACTACCGACATGTGCCTTGAGGTTCCCCCCATGGAAGGTCGCCTTCCCTTCTATAGGGGTGCGGTAGCCTTGCAGGATGGTGGCACAGCTGAAGGGTTCCATATCCACGACGAGGTCGTCGATAACCGTGGGGTTTGTTGCATCAAGAAAGTAGTTCAGTTTCAAGGGAGAGTTGGCGTTTCTCCCTTCCTCCACAACCACCCTAAAGCTACTGTTGCTCTTTTGCTGCACAAAGGAGGACAGGCTTCCGTCTTGGCTTGTAGTATTCGTATCCAATTGGGAAACCAGCAGTCCTTCATGCTGGAGAGAGGCTAGGGTGAGGGGCTGTGGACTCTCCTCATAGGAGACAGTAAGGTCACACCCATTCATCTTAAGGTGTCTCCAGGTGGGAACAGGAAGGGTGTTTATCCGTAGTTCTGCCGTATTTTGCTTGTTCATCCTATGCTTCCCTCCATCTCCAGGCTGATGAGATTGTTCATCTCAACGGCATATTCCATAGGCAGTTCCTTTGCTATGGGTTCTGCAAAGCCACGTACGATCAGCCCCTTGGCCTCGGATTCCGATAGGCCTCGGCTCATCAGGTAGAAGATTGCCTGTTCGCTGATCCTCCCGATCCTCGCCTCATGGCCAATGTCGGCGTCCTCGCAACGGATGTCCATCGCAGGGATGGTATCGCTACGGGAGATGCTGTCCAACATCAGCGACTCGCAGGAGACCGTTGACTTTGCATGGGAGGCTGCCTTGGTGATGATGACCTCGCTGCGGGTGATGGAATGCCCGCCATTCTTCGATATCGACTTGGTGTTGATGGAAGAGGTGGTATTGGCAGCCGAATGGATCACCTTGGACCCTGTGTCCAGGACCTGGCCCTTGCCTGCAAAGGTGATGCCGGTAAACTCCGAATGGGAGCCCTCCCCGACCAGAAGGCTTGAGGGATAGAGCATGGAAATGTGGGAACCGAACGAACCGGATACCCACTCTATGGTACCCTTCTCCTCCACCCTGGCCCGCTTGGTATTGAGGTTCATCATGTTCTTCGACCAGTTCTCGACCGTCGAATATCTCAGTCTCGCCCCTTTACCGACAAAGAGTTCAACACACCCTGCATGCAGGTTGATGACAGAATACTTTGGGGCGGAACATCCTTCGATGAAATGGAGGTCAGCCCCAGGCTCCAGGATGATGAGGGTATGTTCAAATTGTCCGGCTCCCTCTGCATTCAGCCTGAAATAGGACTGCAGGGGGATGCTCACCTTCACATCCCTGGGGACATGGACAAACGACCCACCGGACCAGATGGCGCCGTGCAAGGCCGCATACTTGTGGTCGGAGGGAGGGACCAGCTTCATGAAATATCGCCTGACCAGATCCTCATGCTCCCTAAGTGCTGTTTCCATGTCACAATAGACCACCCCTTGGGCGGCCACTTCATCCTTTACCTTGTGGTAGACGACCTCAGAGTCAAACTGGGCGCCCACCCCACCTAAGGAAACCCGCTCGGCCTCGGGGATTCCCAGCCTCTCAAAGGTATCCTTGATGCCCTCGGGGACATCGTCCCAGCTGTCGTTCATCCCGGTTTTCGGCCTGCTATAGAGGGTAATCTTGCCGATGTCCAGTTCATCCAGGTTAGGACCCCATGCCGGCATGGCCATCTCATGGTAGGTCTCAAGGCTTTTCAGCCGGTGGGCGAGCATCCAGGAGGGCTCTCCCTTTTCGGATGATATTGCCCTCACCACAGCCTCATTCAGCCCGGGTGCCAGACGGAGAGCAGGCTCAGCGTGCTCTATGAAGTCGTATCGGGAGAGGTCAACCTCTTCCAGACGGGTCTTTTCTGCCTGCATGTCAGCTCCCTCCTTGTCCAAGGAATGGTGCATACCCCTCTTCTTCTATGCGCCTGATGAGGGAGGTATCTCCACTGGCAACCAAGGAGCCCTTTACCAGCACATGGACATGGTCGGCCTGTATGGACTGGAGGATCTTTGTGTTGTGGGTAATGATGAGCAGGGAGTTCTCCGGATTATGGAACTGCTTGATGCCTTGGGAGACAACCCTCACCGCATCGACATCCAGGCCGGAATCTGTCTCATCCAGGATGGCAAGACGTGGGTTGAGGGCAAGGAGTTGCAGGATTTCCGATTTTTTCTTTTCCCCACCAGAAAATCCTACGTTCAAGTGCCTATTGGCATAGAGGGGATCCATATCAAGGTCCTTCATGATCTTTTTCAGTGCTAGGTTGAATATGAAGACATTCTCCTCAACCCCAGTGATGGAGCTCTTGGAGGTCCGCAAGAAGTTCTCCAGGGTAATGCCTGGGATCTCCTCAGGGTTCTGGAAGGAGAAAAACAGCCCAAGCCTGGCCCGTTTCTCGGTTTCCAGATGGGTAATGTCCTGCCCATCAAAATGGATGGACCCTTGCTGTATCTCATAGCCAGGATGGCCCATGAGCACATTACCCAGGGTGGACTTGCCTGCCCCATTGGGGCCCATAAGGACATGGACCTCCCCTTTTTTTACAGAGAGCGTAATTGAATTCAGCAGTGGGATGGTTCCCCCTACCGTTACCGTAAGATTATCTATGTGCAGCAGATCGCTTGCCATTGCATGTTCCTCATTTCATATGAGTATCCTGACTCCCAGTTCCAGACGGCCAGGCCCTGTCTACTGAAGTAGTGTTCTTACTGAAGGGAACTGGCTCATGCCAATGCTACGAAAGACCTAGCCCTCGTAGCATGGATGCAGACTATCGTGACCAAAGCCCGTCACTGTTTGCTTTTTCCTTGGTTGCTTACCTTGTTCATCTTTTCTGCGATGGCTTTTGCATCACCAAGATAGTATTTCTTGCGTACGGTGAAATCCTGATCGAATTCATACACAAGGGGAACACCGGTAGGGATGTTCACCTGCATGATCTCTTCAGGGCTCAGGTGATCGAAATACATCACCAAGGCACGAAGGGAATTTCCATGGGCGGCGATGAGAATCCTCTCCCCATCGAGCATCTTGGCCTTGATCTCCTCTTCAAAATAAGGGACGGTCCTTGCGATCGTATCCTTGAGGCTTTCGGTAAGGGGAAGCTTGCTGGAATCGACCTTCCTGTAGGTTTCCTGCAAGGCAGGGTTCCTGGGGTCGGAGAGCTCCAGGGAGGGAGGAGAGACGTCAAAGGACCGTCTCCAGATCTTGACCTGCTCTTCCCCATACTTGTCAGCTGTCTCACTCTTGTTCAGGCCCTGCAGGGCACCGTAATGGCGTTCATTGAGCTTCCAGCTCTTGATGACTGGCAACCACTGCCTGTCCATCTTCTCCAACACCAGGTTGAGGGTGTGTATGGACCTCTTCAGGAAGGAGGTATAGCAGATGTCGAAATCATACCCTTCCGAAAGAAGGAGGTCGCCTGCCTTGGAGGCCTCAGAAACCCCTGTTTCCGAGAGGTCCACATCGGTCCATCCTGTAAAGAGGTTCTCCAGATTCCAGATACTTTCACCGTGCCGTAACAATACGAGTTTCATGCAGTCCTTCCCTTGCAAGCCAACCGAGGACAAGCTCTTCCTGTTATGAAAAACAAGACTAGAACCTTTTAGTTAGCTTAACCTAACTCCAAGGTACTGCTTTGCTATGCTTTCTGTCAACTCAACAGGGGGGAAAGGCGATTGGGAAGGCTACAAAAGAGACTTGCAAAAAAAATCAGCAGTTAGGGGAAAACCCTGTAGCCATCCATTGGTATCCCATACCCGCTACAGATCAAAAGAAATTTGGAGTTCTTTGGGAGGATAAAAAACCCCAATGATTGAATAGGGTTTTTTCCAACACCTAACATGAGCTTCACGACGTGTCCCTAAAAAGAAATACAATTCCTTTTTTTTGAATTCCCTCAAATATGTATTTTTTACTTTCTCTATTGCAATTGCCTCTCCATCTCGTCTGCAATTACGGTAAAGCATCATCAATTCCCAATCTTCAATCATCAATCTGATTACTGTGTCAGAATCATCTGTAAATTCATAATAAAAGGTATAAGGAATGGATTGGGACATTTTCCAGTATTGGGGGATGTCTTGCCTTTCCATCAATTCTCCTTGGTTTCTTAGGTTTTGAAGAATTTCTTCTTTGAGTAATTCATCTTTTTTTACATCTTTGGGTTCAGCGATGAAATCAATGAGCTCTTTGGGCTTAAAAGTTGCCAGAGAGATGAAATCTTTACCTTTCGGGTCAGATGCCTCCATCAGCTTTTGATAATTGTAGAATACGTTCTTTAAGCAAAGTCTCCTTCGCTCAGCCCATGAATTTTCAGTACCAATGTTGCCAATGCTCCCTGGAGGAGGAGAAATACAGAAATAGGACTCCTTTCGGTTATCCTTGTTCCGTGGCCTAGGTTCGATATCAAAAACATACCAATGATATTTTTGAATTTTCTCGTTAAGCAGACGCAACTTAATTGGGTAGATTCTAATCCACTCCCCTTCTTCTGTTATTCCAGCTGTACAAACTGTTTCAATGTATTTGTGAGAAGGCGTTGGATAGGTAAGAACGGTTATCAAGATTTTTTTCTTCACCACTATCTCCTCTGATATGTAGTATTGAAGGTATTGATGGTTGCTGTTCTTTGCAAAATGCAGCAAATAACGATCTATGACAGTCGGCAGGATTTTTCTCGTAGCACATGAGGACAACATTTTCAGCCCTAAGCAAATCTGCGATTTCATCAGAGTGGGTTGTACATTTTGGAAGGATTTTTTTCTGATACCACGCAAACAATTCTATTTTTTTTCCTGCATGCAGTAATTCTTTTCTGTTGTTGGATGGGATCCCTACGTCAGGCATTGAAATATACCGGATCCCTGCTTCGCCTAAAGCTTCTTCCAAGTTCTTTTTACAAAACTCTCGTCGCATTGAGAATGCATTCTTCCTCACATCCACAAGGCAAGTGATATTTCTTACCAACAGTTCCTGAATGAACCCATCTATGGATAGTCCCTCGTATCCGATAGTATAGAGAGCCCTTGGGGTTTGAGCTATTTCTTCTTTGATGCTTGCCACAGTTACTAGGAATGGGTCATCAGGAGGGAACCTATCAAGTATCATACTTCTGATTCCATAAATAGGTTCCATCCTATAGGTAAGATCAATCAGTTCTTGTTCTGTTTTCATCTGATAAGCCAGTATGACCTTGTCCAATATTCTGGAATCCTCTTTTTTGAGAGGTATAGAAACAGTATCAAGCAGAGACCTATTAATTGAAATGTTGGATTCGAACGGTGAGTTCCCTTTTTCTTCAATCAAGAATTTCTTTTTGATGAGTGCCACCTGATCGTCATGTAGAGTCAGGGAATAACAGCCAAATTTATTTGGAATAAAAGAATAATGCCTCTTGTCGGAAGCCTTTTGAAAAAGAAACATTACCTTATGCAATGTGACTAAAGAAATGGGTCCATCGTAATTAGCCACCAGATGGAGAAAAACTTTTCGTCTATACAACATACAACACCTGCACTACCTTTGTTACGCAATACGTATGTCCAAGTAAGGTTTAAAGAAGTCCTAAATCAATTTCCAGGAAGAGAAATCCAGCAAATCACAGGATGATTCCTCCCTTAAGCCGTCCAATCGGCCGCCTAACATATGAACATACCATCCAAAATCCGCAAGAAAACCACTCCCAGATAGAGCGTTTCTCCACGGTTAGTAAGCGTTTGTTTAGTGTAAAACAGAAATTGTAACTCTTCAACCTTGCATTCCATTAATTCCAACCATTTTTTTGCTTGGGATGAATTCATGGTTAATCCGGACCAAAAGAGTACCCTCCTCCTTAGCAACCAGCCCTGGCTGTATACCCAAGAATCACCATCTACCACTTCTATAGGATATATTCTAGCAACCATTCTTTTGTGCTATACTCAGCCTTGCCATCCTTAAGGGATGGAATAGCGGTCAACAGGGCTCATATGTACTGTCTTGTGAAAGCCAGTCCTCCCCTAGTCCATTTTTTTTGTTTCTGTCCATTTTCTTGGAAAAGATTTGGTTGCAACCAAAGGAGAGATGTCGACAGGAAATCATGCATAGCTAAAGATTCCCTTCTGATACCCGAAAAGCATGAATAAAGTACTTGCATTTACCAAAAGATTTACCTCCCTGATGGTACTTACCGTACTCATCAAAGCATCAGGTGCTTGCCTGGAGTTGCTTATCCCCCGAGCGATGGGCTCCTTGATCGACATAGGGCTGCAGGACAAGGACTATGGCTACATCAGGACAATGCTCATCGTCATGATTGCCCTGACCCTATCGGCAGGCCTTGCCAACATGGTCGCAAACGTCCTGTCAGCCCGATACTCCAACCGGGCCAGCGCCCTCATCCGTGAGAAGTGCTTCGAAAAGATACAGTTCATGAAACTCGAGGCAGCCGATACATTTACCATCCAGTCGCTCATGACCAGGGTTACCGGCGATACTGACATCATCCAGAGGATGCTGGAAATGATGGTAAGGCCGATGGTACGAGGCCCTCTGATGATAATCGGGGGGCTGGTCCTATCGTGCATGACAAGCCTGAAGCTCACCCTTGTCATCCTTGCAGGGATGGTGCTGGTCTCCCTGGTAAGCTACTCCATCTACATCGTGGCAAATCCCCTGTTCAGGAAGATCCAGCGACTGGTCGATACCCTGACACGGATCATCCGTGAAGGCCTTACCGGGATCCGGTTGATCAAGACCCTGAACAAGGAGGGGTATGAGGTCTCCCGCATTTCGGAAACAGGCAAAGAGATACAGAAAAACGAGATCAAGGCAGGAGTATTCCATGGGGTGCTCAACCCCATGGTTACCCTCATAGCCAACATCACCCTGGTATTCACCATCCTTGCAAGCAGGAAGCTCATCGTCAACGGGGAAATAACCATCGGAGAGATAACCGCCATCATCCAGTACGTCAACATGATACTTTTGGCCATGAAGATGATCCCCAGGCTATTTCTCATGCTTGGCAGGGCAAATGTCTCATCGGAACGGGTGTTTGCCATCCTGGAAAACAACGATACCTACCAGTATGGAAACCTGACGACAAAGGACACGACCCAAGACCTACTGACCGTAAAGAACCTTTCCTTTGCCTATCCCGGTAACAGGGACATACTCTCGGGAATCTCCTTTTCCTTGAAAAAGGGAGAAAAGATCGGCATTCTCGGCGATACTGGATCGGGGAAAAGCACGCTGACCTCACTGCTACTCGGCCTCTATCCCAACTATCGGGGTGAAATATCCCTCTATGGGAAGGGTCTGTTCTCCTATGAAAGGGAAACGCTACGGAAAATCATTACGGCAGCACCCCAGAAGGCGAACATCTACAACACCTCGATACGCTCAAACATAATCCTCCATTCCGCCAATGATGACGAAAAACTGAAAAAGGTGATCAACACTGCACAGTTGCACGGCTTTGTATCCGAAAAGGAACAAGGGGTAGACTTCATCCTGGAACAGAACGGCAAGAACCTCTCTGGAGGGCAGAGGCAGAGGATCAACATCGCCAGGACCCTGTATACCGAGGCAACCATCATGATCTTTGATGACATATCCTCAGGGCTCGACTACAAGACAGAACGTAACCTCCAGGATGCTATGCACCAGGCCTACCCGGAGCATAGCCTTATCTTCATCTCCCAGAAGATACAGTCGGTCAAGGAGTGTGACACCATCTTCCTTTTGCAGAAAGGAGAGTTTGTAGCAAAAGGCAGCCATGAAGGGCTGCTGCAGGACTCCCCTCTCTACCAGACGATGTGGCAATTGCAGAACATAGAAGAGCATTACTCATGAAAACACCCAAAAAAATATCCAGCTGGAAGTCCCTCTCATTCCTTCTCTCCTATTTCGCCAAACAGAAAGGGGTCATAGCCCTGCTGCTTACCATTGTGATAGCAGCCAATGGCCTAGCCCTCTATATTCCCTTGCTGACAGGGGATATGATCGAGATACTCAGGAATGCAACATCCATTCCCATTGATTCCCACTTTGCCAAGATCGGCTATTCGATGCTCTCGATCTCCCTCATCGTCTGGCTGCTTACCGCAGTACAGAATGCGATCATTGTCGTGATAGGGCAAAAGCTTACCTACTCCTTGCGCATCGATGTGTATGAACATCTGATGCACCTGCCCATCTCCTTTACTGATACCCATACCACAGGAAACGTCCTGAGCATAGTCATCTCTGATATCAACAATGTCAGCGATACGATATCCACCGACCTGGTCACCCTCTTGGCAGGTGTCATTTCAGTCTTTGGCTCGTTGGCCATGATGCTCGCACTCAGCCCTGAGCTGACACTCATCTTTGCCGTCACCATCCCTCTGATGATTTTTGTGACGAAGACCATAGCCTCCAGGGCGAGGCGGTACCATAGGAAACGAAAGGCGATGTTCGGTTTTGTGTCAGGCTTTGTGGAAGAGATTCTGACAGCCCAAAAAAGCTCCATCATCTACAATACAGAGAGTGACAACATCAGGGACTTTGACAAGTATTCGGGCGAGCTTTGTGAACACGGGATCAAGGCAGGCGCAATCTCATCGCTGATGATGCCCGCATCCAGCCTGATAAACAACCTGAACTTCTCCCTCATCTGCATTGTGGGGACCCTGCTTGTCATTGCCGGACGGCTCTCCTTGGGGGCCATCTCCTCGTTCATACTGCTCTCCAAGAAATTTTCAGGCCCCATCGTAGACAGCTCGGACATCATCGCCTCATTCCAGTCGACCTTTGCATCGTGTGACCGGATATTCACCATCCTCTCCCAGGAGATCGAGGAACCCATAGCAAGTATTCCTGCCAAGATGGATAGGTTCCAGGGGAAGATAGAGTTCAGGAACGTCAGCTTCTCCTACAACGAGGCAGATGTAGTACTGAAAAACATCTCCTTTACCGTACAACCCCATCAGAAAATCGCCCTGGTAGGGGCCACAGGATCGGGAAAGACCACCATCATCAGCCTCCTACTGCGATTCTACAAGGAACAGGAAGGACAGATCCTCATCGATGACAAGGACATCAACTCCTATCCCCTGAGGGAACTTCGCCGGCATTTCGGCCTGATAACCCAGAACAGCTGGATTTTCCAGGGCTCGATCATGTCCAACCTCAGCTATGCATCGCTGGAGGAAAAGATTGACAGGGAAGAGGTGATGCGGCTCTGTAGCCAGATACAGGTGGATGAGTTCATCGGAACCCTGGCAGACCACTATGACACCGTCCTGATGAGTGATTCTGGCGGACTCTCCGATGGACAGGTGGAACTCATCAACATCGCACGGGCCTTCCTGTCCAACCCCGACATCTTCATCCTCGATGAGGCCACTGCCTCCATAGACCCACAGACCGAGCAGAAGATACAGAAGACCACCGATGAGGTCCTGAGAGGAAAGACTAGCATCATCATCGCCCATCGGCTCAATACCATAAAAAGTGCAGACAACATCTTTGTCCTGAAGGCGGGTGAGATTGTAGAAAGCGGGACCCATGCAGCCTTGCTGGAGAAAAACGGGTATTACAGTGAGATCTACCAGAGCAAATAAGAGAGGATTGCAACCATCACTCTTCTCAAGAGGACTTGGCTATACCGAGAGTCCATAAGGTTTGGCTGACCAATAAAATGCCTCCCAGAAACCAATGGAGGTAACATTGGAGTATGGGAGGCAAACCTGAACGAAGGCCTACAGCCTTTGCATGACAACTGGAGTTTCGAACTTCCACTCCTGACCCAGGATACGGGTTTTCCCTGTCACCGTAATCTCGCCGGTCCAGACAATATCTTCCGACGACTTTCCGACCATGATCTCAAACACTCCCGGTTCCACAATCCTGTGCTGCCCATCGGCAACAAAGGAGAGCATCTCCGCACTCAACAGAAAGGTCACCCTGGTGGCCGCCTTGCCCTGCAAGGAGACCCTTGCGAACCCTTTCAGCTCCTTGACTGGCCTCACGATGGAGGCAACCTTGTCGTGCACATACAACTGCACGATTTCATCACCTGCAACACTGCCTATATTGGTCACGGTGACGGAGACTTTGACACTCCCCCTTGTGGTGAGAGTTTCCTTGTCCAACGAGCAATCAGCATAGGAGAACTGGGTGTAGCTCAAGCCATGGCCAAAGGGATACAGGGCCCCAAACTCCTTCTGCCGTGGGAGGCCTTTCGCCTTCGGGGTATGGTTGTACGCATAGGGGAGGGCCCCTGCACAGTGAGGGAATGAGAGTGGGGTCTTCCCACTGGGATTTGCCTTGCCAAACAGTATGTCGGCAATGGCCTCTCCTCCCCCCTCACCAGGCAACCATGCGGCAACGATGGCAGAGGCCTTCTTGCTTGCACTATAGATATCGTACGGGCGCCCACTGACCAATACCAGGATGACCGGCTTACCGGTATCGAGGATGGCGTCGACCAGCTGCTGCTGTACTCCCGGTAGTGTCAGCGAGGAGACATCAGAGCCCTCTCCTACCGTTCCCTGCTGGAAAAGACCTACAAGGTCTCCTACCACCAATACAACGGCATCGGCCTTCTGGGCTACCGCGACAGCATTCGCAATCCGACTGGTATTCTCGCTGAGCCTATGGCTTGAAGCTCCGTCAGATTGGGGAACATCGCCGGGGAAGAAGACAGCCTGCTCAACCTTGGATTCATAGAGCATGCACCCAGGTTCATAGAGGACCTTCACTGTTGAAGAGGCTTCCTCGATCGCGACCCTAATTGTCTTGGCCTTCGCCGGAATGGTTGAAGCATCACCCTTTGCCCCCTGCAGATGGATCGGTGCGGAGTAGCCGTTGTACATTGCATGGGGATGGTCGGCCAACGGTCCAATGACTGCCACCGTCCCACTTGGGGAAAGCGGAAGGATCTTGTCGTTCTTGAGGAGGACCAAGGATTTTGTCGCGGATTCAAGGGCCAGGTCATGGCTCTGCTGGCTATTGAGAATGATGGAGCCTGTATCAATATAGGGGTTGTCGAACAAGCCTTGGCGGAACTTCTCCTCAAGCACCCTCAGGACAGCCTCATTAAGGTCGGCCATCGAGAGCAATCCCTTTTGCACAGCCTGCATCAGGCCCTTCTTGTAGGCAGTCCCGCTGGGTAGCTCGATGTCAATCCCTGCATACAAGGCCATAGCTGCTGCATGGGCAAGGTCAGGGGCGACCTTATGGTCGTTGAACAGCTGGGCAGGTGCCTCATAGTCAGCCACCACCAGGCCATCAAAACCCCATTGCTTTCTCAGTAAGTCGGTGATGAGGGGGCGGGAACTGGAACAGGGTTGCCCATCGATATCATGATAGGCAGGCATGGCCGATCCAGGATTGGCCGCCTTCACCACCATCTCAAAGGGCAGGGCAAAGATATTGTGCATCTCCCTAGGCCCCATATGGACTGGGGCATGGTTTCGCCCCCCTTCGCTGAAGGAGTGCCCGATAAAGTGCTTGAGGGTCGCTATCGGCATGCGGCACCTGCCCTGGAGGCCCTTCACATAGGCAATGCCCATGCACCCCACCAGATAGGGGTCCTCGCCAAAGGTCTCCTCAGTCCTGCCCCAGCGGGCATCCCTGGCAACATCTAGTACAGGCGCCAGGCCCTGGTGAACCCCCAAGGAGGTAAGTTCCTTCCCGATTGCATGGGCAACCCTCTCCATGAGCTTAGGGTCCCAGGTGGAGGCGCTGTTGAGGCTGGAGGGGAATATGGTGGCACCTGCCACCATCGCCCCGGTCAGGCACTCCTCGTGCAGCATGGCGGGTATGCCAAGGCGGGTGTTGTTGACCAGATAGCTTTGGATCTGGTTGACACCCTTTGCCACTGAGCGGGGATCCATCGCCCTTGTCCCGAAAGGACGGGTTATCTGCCCAAGTCCCAAGCCAAGGACCGTCTGCCGATCAAGTTTGGGTCGCTCGTCAGTGAAGGCTGTCTCTTTGACGGTGAAGCTACCATCCTCCTCTATTTCCAGCCAGGCAGAGCAAAGCTGGGCCGCCTTCTCTTCCAAAGTCATCTTCCTGACAAGTTTCAAAGCCTGTTCCTGCATAGAAACAACTCCTTTCCCTATGTAACTGTATTTTTCCCCAAACTTCAGGACCAAATACAAGATCTCAGCATCCCTACCTTCGGCTAGCTCTCTGAAGGTACATCTGTAGCTACACGTCCTATTCTTTGATGGCCCCAAGGGAGACCCCGGCAATTATATATTTAGAAAGCATGAAATATATGACGAACAAAGGCAGCACCGTGAGGGTAAGCCCAAGGTAGACCGACCCATATTCGGTCTTGTAGATATCGCCCCTGAGCAAACTCACCATGATGGGCATCGTGTACTTGTCACTGTCGGTCAGCAAGATCAAGGGGAGGAACAGGTTGTTCCAGCTCAGGACAAAGGTGAATATGGCCTGGGTCGCAACCGCCGGCTTCATGATGGGAAGGATGATGGTATTGAAGGTGTACAGTTCCCCTGCCCCATCTATCCTTGCAGAGTTGATGATATCAAGCGAAAGGTTGCCCATAAGGTATTGCCTCATGAAAAATACCATCGCCGGGGAAGCTATGGCCGGCAAGATGAGGGGGAGGAAATTATTGGTCAGGTTAATCTGGTACATGAACTTGTAGAAGCCGATGCTGGAAACCTGGGCCGGTATCATCAGGACCGCCATGATGAAGGTAAAGAAAGGCTGGCGCATCTTCCAGCTGTAGGCGACCAGGGCATAGGCTGTCAGGGAGGAGAAATAGACAGCACACAGCGTAGCCCCGGAAGAGATTATCATTGAATTGAAGAAGCCTGTGGTGGCATTGAAGCTTTTGTTGGAGAGAATCTTCAAATTGCTGAGCAGATACTTGGAAGGGAAAAGACCGACCGAGTTCTGCTGAATCTCAAAGGTTCCCCTGGTCGCATTCATGAACATGACCCAGAAGGGAAACACGCTGAGCAGGGAAAGGAAGATACAGACAGCATAGATGACTGTCTTGGACAGGGTACGTGAAGCCTTCAGGCTCTTGCTCATAGGATCGCCCCCTTGTGTGTGGCCTTGCTTGCTTTTTTAAGGGCACGGGTCTCTCTCTTCAGCTGGACGGCATCCATGTCCCTCAAGAGGAAAAAGAGAATGGATGAAAGAACTACGATGATAAGGAACATGATGAGGCTGGCCGCTGCAGCACGGTTGTAGAGATAGCTGCCGCTAAAGGCCTGGTTATAGATGAACACACTGGCCGTTAGGGTGGAGTTGTCGGGTCCTCCCAGGAGGAAGAGCCTTGGGATGTCGAACATCTGCAGGCCCCCGATCATGCTGGTCACCAAGGTATAGAGAATGATGGTCTTCAGCCTGGGAAGGGTGATGCGGAAAAAGATCTGCGTTGCATTGGCTCCATCAATTTCTGCAGCCTCAAAGAGGGTCGGGTTGATGCCAAGCACCCCTGCAATGAGGACTATCATGGTATTGCCATACCACATCCAGAACTGGATGAAGGCAACAACACCACGGGCTGTCCATTTCTGCAGATGGAAGTTCTGGGGAGCTGAGGTAAAACCGAACCTCATCAGCAGGTCGTTTATCGGCCCCTTGGGATACCCGAACAAGCTGTAGAACAGGATTGCAATGGAAGCTGCAGTGATGATGTTCGGCATGTAGATCAAGATCTTGAACATGCCCTGCCCCTTGACGTGGATGCTGCTGTTGGTAAACCAGGCGGTTAGCAGCAAGGCCAGGCTAATCTGAGGGATGAAATTCATACCCCATATCAGAAACGTGTTGGAAAGCGATTTCCTGAAGGTAGGATTATTCAGTATAAGGATAAAATTCTGCAGTGGGTTGTCAAGGATGTGGATGGAGGTCTTCAGCAGCCCTCTCATGTCGGTAAACCCAATCAGAACGGTATAGAGCAGGGGATACAAGGAAAAAACAAGAAACGTAAGCACAAAAGGTAGGGAAAATATATATCCGTATTTTGCGTAACTAATGCCTTTTTGCCTCATGTGCCACAACCTCCACATAGCTAGTTAATGGTATACTACGTCCTACCCTGCTTGGTCAGAATAGCATTTCTGTACAGTCATGGGGATAGGGTCTTTGCTTGGAGATACAGGAAATAGGGCGAGTAGCCGGCCTTCACTCCAAAGGAACAGGAACCGAGGTTTGCACCCCGGTTCCCTGGAATAATCAGAGAGATGCAATGTCAAGGTTATCGAGGACCTGCTGCTTGAAGTCAGCAATGGTCTTTGCCCTTGTCTTGTTGCCTTGAGCATACTCACGAACCTGGTCGCGCCAGATCATGTTGATGGCTTCATCGTATTGGTTCTTGTTTCTTCCGGTAGCGAATGCACCGGCAGGAACGAATACATCAAACATGTTCTGTCCACCAAGGAACGGAAGCTTTCCATCGGACATCTTCATGACCGTACCGGAAGCAACGGTGTCTTTGGTGCCGCCAGGACCGTTGAGGGTGCCATTGGCCCAATAGTACTGCAGACCGGTCTTGGAGCTGTCCAGGGTGATCCATTCGATGATGTCCCCGACAACGTCCTTATGCTTGCTGTTTGTATTGGCAAGTACCCACGTGCCACCCCAGAAGAACCCTACAGGAGGCTCACATACTGCCCAGTCACCATAGGTGCCTTCGCCAGGAGCGTTTCCACCGGAGTTTCCAGCCATTACGTAGTTGATGAGCCAAGCGGGGCCAAAGAAGCCGAAGACCTTCATTGGGTTGGCATCTTTCATGTCGCCAAACCAAGCATCGGTCCAGTCTCTGGTATCATTGTGGTAGCCTTTCTGCTTGAGCAGCAAAGCCTGGTCAAGGAAGGCCTCACGTGCGGGGTCGATATAGAGTTTTCCATCGACGATCCAGCCCTTTTCAGAACTGCCTTCGATAGCATGCCACACATCTCCGTCACCGGATACAATGCCAAAACCCTTTGCCTTAAGATCGGCAGCGGCTTTGTAGAACTTGTCCCAACCCGGTCCAACCTTGGTCTTGATGACTGCAGGATCGTCGGTTCCCCAGACGGCCTTTGCAATGGAACGGCGATAGATGAATGCACCACCGGTTGCCTGATAGCCCAAGCCGACCAGCTGGCCCTTCTTGTTGGTTCCGATCTCCACCGTATAGGGGGCGATATCGGCGCTCTTCAAGAGCTTGTCAACATCTATGCCCAAGTCCTTGTAAGGGGCTGCATACTGGGCAGCATCACCTTGGGTATACTTGAGGACAAATGCACTCTCTGCACAGAAGATGTCAGGTGCATTGGCTGCACTGCTCATCAAGGCCTGGTCCAAAGCAGGCTGGTAAGCCCCGTCGGTTGTGGCAATGATGGTGCTCTTGATCTCATAGTCGAACTCAGGATGAAGGGCTTTATACTGCTCAAGCATTTTTGGCACTTCATCGGTGAAGCTCCAAAGGTTAAGGACCTTCGGGCCCTCACTAGCCGCCTCTTTGGTACCCGCAGCGAACAGAGACAGACTGATACAGACGATCAGCATGGTGGTTACCAAAATCTTCAAACTCCGTTTCATATAGAATCCTCCTTATTGCATATGCCCTCAGGCATACGAATGCATTCTGTTTGACCCTCTTGTCCTAAAGAGCGTCCCAATTCTAAAACCTCTTGAGCTCATCATACCCGCGCCAATGTCAGTCCGTCAGCGGCCATATGCCTAGACTTGTCCTAGGACATTAGTCCTAGGCAACAAGAGGCTTGCAAAGTTGGTGAGGGCAGGACTGGTCCTTTTCCTGGGTTTTTCTAACGCTTCTTCAAAAACTCGGACTGCACCCATTTTATGGCATATTTCCGTAGTGTCCCGGCATCGGATATGAGAAGCTTATGGCGGATGTTGTCCCGGTAGGCGTTGACCGTCTTGCCTGATATGTTCAGGACCTCTGCAATCTCTGAAACCCCAAAGCCCTGGCCGATCATGCGGAACACCTCCATCTCCCTCACACTGAGCTGGGTGATGAGATCGACTTCAGGCTTCTTGGTGTCCCAGGATGCAAAGGAGTCGATCAAACGCTCCTGCATAGCCTCCGACAGGTAGATCTTCCCCTGAAGGACAGTCTCTATTGCGCTCATGAGGGTCTCTGTCGCCTCTTGCTTCATGACATATCCACGAGCTCCAGCCTGAAGGGCCTTGGAGGCGTAGATTATCTCGTCGTACATGGAGATGACAAGCTGGAAGATCTGGGGATGGGAGCTATGGACTGTCTTGACCAGCTCCAAGCCATTCTCATGGTGGAGGGAGATGTCGACAAGCAGGATGTGGGGTGGCCTGGCCTCCACCAGCTGCAGGGCCTCGGCAATGGTATTGGCCTCCCCTATGACCTTATACCGTTCATAGGTCTCAATGACATTGACCAGGCCTTGACGAAAGATGGGATGGTCGTCCACGACTATAAGCTCAACTCTTCGGCTCATCTGCTTTACTCCTGATGCTAACGTGTACTGCTGTTCCTTTCTTGGATGAATCGATACTCAGCTCTGCCTGTGCCATGCTTGCACGGCTATGCATGATCCTCAGGCCCAAGCCCCCTTCCCGAATCTTCTTGGGTAGGCCGATACCATCGTCAATGACTGAGGCAAGGTGGTAGAGGCAGCCATCCTTGCCTACCTCGGATATGAGGGAGATGGTGATGTGCTGTGCCCGGGAGTGCTTGATGGCATTGTTCAATGCCTCCTGGATGATATGGAACACATGCAGGGCTGCATTGACATCCTCTATGACAAAGTCAGGCTCAGAGTGCACGGTAACCTCGACATCGGCCCGTCTCAGGGTATCCCCTACCAGAGCGTCAACCCGCTGCAGGAAGGTGTGGGGCTCCATCTCGAAGGGGAGCAATCCACGTGAGATGGTCTTGATCTTGGTTATCGATTCATTGAGTAGCTGGCGGATCCTCTCCAGTGTCTCAATAGGCATGTGCTGGGGATTCAGTGTCGTCTTGGTCAGCGAAGAGACCAACAAGGAAACCCCCAACAGATGCTGGCAGAGGTCGTCATGCAGGTCCTGGCCGATGCGCTCCATTGTCTGGGTGGAAATCTCCAAGACCTCCTTCTCAAGCTCCCCTCTTCGCTTGATCTCCATGGAGAGTTCCTTGTTCGCCCTGATGAGGTCTGTGGTCCTCAGCTCCACCTGTTCGGAAAGGATCTCTCCATGGGACCTGATCTGCTCCAAAAGCAGGGTTCCCTTGAGGTTGCTGGAAACCTGTTCCTGCAAGGTGTCGTACAGGGCAGGGATCTCAATGCCGATGGGTACGACCAGATAGCCAAGTTGCTCACTGATGTAGACCAGGGGCATGAGGATCCATTGCCCCTGCCTCCAGGTATGTTCGATGGAGGAGGGAAGCAGGTTGACCCGTTTGAACTCCTGGGGCGCTGAATTAGTGCTCTGGTTCTCCTTTGAGATGTCCATGAAATAGCGTATCTTCTTCTTGTCCCTGTCGAATATCACCAGGTAGCCACGGTCTATGCCAAACATCTGCAACCCTTTCTTGAGGTTTTCGAACATGTCCGACAGTTCGAACACCCCCGAAAGGATGGCACTGACCCTCCGCAGCGTCTCAAAGGAGGATTCGGCAGAGAATCGTTTGGTTGCCTGGAAGCTTCCGACCTTTTCAGCTATGTAGGCCCTTGCCGCATCCATGAGGGTGGCCAGGACCTTCGTATCGGGAGAGCCGGAACAGTGGCAGAGGTGCTCGATGTAGGAAAGAAACTCGTACCATCGGGAGATCGAGCCGACCTCAAGGCGTGTGGTATCCAAGGCCCGGCTGAGGCGGGCTATCAGATTGCCATAGTCATTGGCTGAAAACAGTTCAGCCAGGTCCTTGATGGCCTCTTGTTCGGATGCACTGGCATAGGGGGGAATGTCCTGGACTTCGGTGGAATAGCAAAAATGGGGCTTGCAACCACAGGACTCCCTGATGATGGGATTGCACTCCAGGCTTAGGTGCTCCTCCTCCCCTCCCTGCATCAGGCGTTCCAGGATGTCCACGGAAACAGAACCCAGCTCATTCATGGGCTGCATGACGGTCGTAAGGGGAGGCAGGGTATAGAGCGATGCCTCAATACCATCGAAGCCGATAAGCGCCACATCCTCTGGGACACGAATGTCCCTTCGCCTAAGCTCTTCCAAGGCGCCCTGGGCCATCCGGTCGTTCAAACATACCAGGACATCAAATTCCAGACCACTGTCGCAAAGAGTGGCAACTGCCTGGATCCCCGACTCCTGGGTAAAGGTTCCAGGGACAATGAGACGTTCATCGACGGGGATATTTCGTTGTTCCAGAAGGGAGCGGCAGATTTTCAGCCTGCTGATGGCTTCGTCATGGCTCGGAGGCCCACTGATCAGGGCAAAGCGGGTATGGTGATGCTCATCAATGAGGTGTTCCATGACCCGGGTCAGGGCCTTGGTCTCGTCAACGATGACATCGGACATCCCAGGGATCCTCATGCCGATCGAGACACGGGGAAGGTCAGCCAAGGGGGCAAAGAAGACCTTAAGGTCCACCGTGGTCAGGAATGTCTCCAGCGAGGAGGCAATGATGATCAGCCCATCGATGTTACGTTTGTTTGCCAGGTGGTATGCAAGGTTGGAAGAGGCTTCGGTTGCGATGGGAGAGCCAAGGCGGGACCCCAGGAAGGATATGGAGCCAAAGCCCTTTTCCTGGGCCCTCTGTGCTATGGCATGCCAGACTGTCGATTGGTAGGCATCATCCAATGACGCAGTGAACACCCCTATGCATCGCTTCTTCTCACCCATAGACAACCATACTCCTTAACTCTTACCAATATCATAAACCATCTGGGAGGGATTGCAAGGAATGGTAAAAAAATTAACTAACGGTGGGAAGAAAGAGGCTTTGGGAGGTTTCTTCCCTCGAATTACCATGTTGTGGAGAAACAACGCTGTTTCAGAAGAGAATTAAGCCTGACAGCCACAAAGGTGAGGAATGTACATGCTACCAAACCAAGCATCATCGAAAACATATATGCCGTATACACACTGCTGTACGTTTCTTCCTTTGGATAGTGGTAGCATGAAGGTTTTGAAATACCAATTTCAAATGTGTACTTTCCATTACCATCTCTGAAAAGCTCTTTGTATCCTATCCGCAATGGCAGGCATGCTTTGCCTCCTCCACTTCTCCTATCCAAGCCTTTTGTACCTTCCTCCACAAAAGGACAAAACAGAAATACCACCCCTCTCTTCCTCTTGACCAATACCCTAGGGGGGTATATATTGAAGGTATGAAACAAGAAGTGAAAGATAAGATAGACCCACGTCTTGCAAGGATAGAGGGGCAGATACGGGGCATCAGGGGCATGGTCCAGGAGGATCGGTACTGTGTGGATATCCTCCTGCAGCTCTCTGCTGTCATCTCAGCCTTGAAAAGGGTGGAAGACCTGGTTATGGAGAACCATCTCAATACCTGCGTTACCGATGCATTGAAGAGTGAGGATGAGAGGGAGAGCCAGCAGAAAATCGCGGAGCTCATGGATGTCATGGCAAAGTTCCGGAGGCAATAGCCAAAAAAAAGCAAGCACCTGTTTCCAGTGATGCTTGCTAGTTTAGGCGATGCCAGGATTGAACTGGCGACTTCCACGATGTCAACGTGGCACTCTCCCGCTGAGTTAACCGCCCATACGACATGAGGGATATTACTTGAATATTTTGAATCTGTCTAGAGGTAACGAGAAAAAAGTCCTCCTCTGGAGATTTTCATACAATAGCGCTATATTATTACCAAGGAGTTTACTAGGATATGAAAACAACAATCATCACGAAAGGCATGCATTGCAATGGCTGTGAGACCAGAATGGTAAACGCCCTCAACAACCTTGAGGACATTCAGAAAGCAAAGGCCGATGCCAAGTCTGGCAAGGTTGTCATAAACCACAAACAGGCCGAAACAGTGGCTGAGGCCAAGGCACTCATCACCGAAATCGGCTTCGAGGTACTGGAATAATGGAAGAAAAAAAAGTAGGAATCGGGGGCATGACCTGCGCCTCCTGCTCCTCTGCCGTGGAAAGGACCCTGAACAAGCTTGACGGTGTCAAGCTTGCCCAGGTGAACCTTGCCACCGAGAGCGCAACCATAGAGTTTGAGAAAGACAAAATCTCTCTTGATGACATAAAGAGAGCTGTCTCGAAGATCGGCTACTCAGTATTGGACGAGATAGACGAGAACAAGAAGATGCAGAGAAAGAAGGAGGAACTGATAAGCCTCAAAAAACGGCTTACCGTCTCCTCCATCCTCACCATATTCTTGCTGGTTCTTGCCATGGGACCCATGTTGGGCCTGAGGCTCCCGATCGGGCATGTGAGCAACAGCCTGTTGCAACTGCTCCTGGCGATAGGGACCATGATCTGCGGCTCAGCGTTCTTTACCAAGGGTTTCTCCAGCCTCTTCAAGCGTGAACCCAATATGGATAGCCTGGTTGCCTTAGGAACAACGGCAAGCTTCCTCTACAGTCTCTGGGGTATCTATCAGCTGTTCACCGGCAACATAGAGGCTGCCCACCACCTCTACTTCGAGGGAGTCGGCACCATCCTGACCCTTGTCATGTTGGGCAAGTATCTGGAGAACCTCTCCAAAGGAAGGACAGGAGAGGCCATCCACAAGCTCATGGAGCTAGCCCCTGCCACAGCTACCATCCTGAAGGACGGCAAGCAGGTGGTCGTCGATGCCTCCCTCGTGGTGGTCGATGACCTGGTCATGGTCAAGCCCGGAGAGAAACTGCCGGTTGACGGGGTTGTCATCTCCGGCTCCTCAAGCATTGATGAATCGCTCTTGACCGGGGAGAGTATCCCGGTCGAAAAGACGTTGGGAAGCACTGTATATGCGGCCACGCTCAACACCACAGGCACACTGCACTACCGTGCAAGCAAGGTCGGATCGGACACGGCCTTGGCAAACATCATAGAGCTGGTACAGCAGGCACAGGGGTCCAAGGCCCCCATTGCAAGGATTGCCGACAAGATATCAGGAGTTTTTGTTCCCATAGTGATGGGGATCTCGGTCCTCACCTTCCTTGCCTGGTTCCTGACAGGGACACCGTTCGATACAGCCATCATACGTGCTGTGAGCGTGTTGGTTATAGCCTGCCCCTGCTCTCTTGGGCTCGCTACCCCGATCGCCATCATGGTCTCTTCGGGTAAGGGTGCCAAGTTGGGCATACTCTTCAGGCATGCTGCGGCAATTGAGCAGTTCAAGGATGTCAAGACAGTTTTGTTCGACAAGACCGGCACGCTGACCGAAGGCAAGCCTGTTGTCACTGACCTGTTGGCCAAGGACAGGAATGAACTGTTGAGGATAGCTGCCATCCTAGAGAACAGCAGCGAACATCCGCTTTCCAAAGCGGTGGTGAGCAAGGCCATGGAGCTGAAGCTGCCCATTACAGAGGTAGAGGCTTTCAAGGCAGTAGTCGGCAAGGGCATTGAGGGGAAGGTTGAAGGAAGGCCTGTACAAATCGGGAACCTCGCCATGATGGCTGACAACAACATTGCAGTAAGCAAGGAAGAGCAGACACAACTTGAGAAGCTTGCCGACCAGGGCAAGACTCCCCTCCTTGTTGCCTTGGATGGGAAGATCCTCGGAATTATCGGAGTGGCTGATACCATCAAGAAGGAGACCGCTGACGCCATCAAGCTTTTGAAACAGGAAGGCATCAGGACGGTGATGCTTACCGGGGACAACGAACGGACAGCAAAGGCCATAGCAAAGCAGGCAGGCATCGATGAGTTCCTTGCAGGTCAGCTCCCTGGCCAGAAGGAACAGACGGTATCTGCATATGCAAAGAAGGGTCATGTGGCAATGGTAGGGGACGGCATCAACGATGCCCCTGCCCTCGCCAAGGCTGATGTGGGAATCGCTGTAGGAAGCGCTACAGACGTCGCCAGGGAGACAGCTGACATCGTCCTTGTACGCAACAACCTCAAGGACGTGGCAAAGGCGTACCAGCTCTCCAAAGCAACGATGCGTAACATACACCAGAACCTCTTCTGGGCGTTCTTCTACAACACGTTGGGCATCCCAGTAGCTGCAGGGCTTCTGACGCTCTTTGGTGGTCCACAGCTCTCGCCCATGATCGCTGCGTTTGCCATGTCGATGTCCAGTGTCTGTGTGGTGCTGAATGCGCTGAGGCTCAACAGGTTCAAGTAAGCAAAGCAACATATCTCTCAGACTCAGTTGGAAACCCTTGGAATAGCATTCTGAGGGTTTCTTTTATGGTAGATATTCAGAAACGTTGGGTTTCTCAAAAATGCACTATTTTGTACCAATAGCGATCTACCAAAAACATTTGGCGAGAAGCTGAATCCCAAGCTATTGCATACGTGAAAAAATAGACTACACTTACAGTATAGATATTGTCGCAGGAGAACAAAACCATGCTGATCTTGCCACACTCAATCACTCAGGAAGTCTGAACCACTACCCCCCTATTCGCCAACTAAAACATTCCAAAAACCTCCTAAAAACCTTGAACCGTTCTTTTCTGAAGTTGCATTGCTGCCTGCATCATACGAGCTAGAAAGGACGCATGATGCAGGGAGTTTGTAACTCACCTGGTAACAACTGGGTGTGCCACAAAAAAGAATATGGAGGCTTCAATGGGTAAACGAGCTATTGGGTATGTGGGTATTTTCTCTCTGGTCATGTTGCTAATGGGATGTGAGGAGGCGAAAGTCTACACCTACGCAGATTTTTTGGGAGAATGGACCCTTCCTGATGTACCTCAGCTTAGCATCATGCAGATGGAAGATGACCCAAGTCAAAAAAACTTGGATATTCGTTGGGAAGAGGGAACCATTGAATACTTCGCAATGGTTGATGGAACTGAAAGTGGAAATGTGTTTACCGGAGAGTATGCATATAGCACAACAGCAGATAATGGAGAAGGTGGGATGATTCTATACTATGGAGATGATCCTGATGAACCCAAGAAAACTATTACCATCACCCTAACAATGTACAAGGACAAACCCAAAGCAACGTGTGTAGGGGAAGGCCCTTTATCGGGCAAGGTATTCAGCATGTAGCAGTGAAGGCACACCCTTCCTTGCGATCGGCCTTGTAGCTATCCAAGGTCTTGAGAAACCCGTGTCCACAACAGAAATCGGGTTGTATCATAAGTTGCACCCCCAAATTTGGGGGTGCATATCATACAGGGAGCAACCTCTAGAATACGGAATCCTTGTCATAGAACTGCATCACGTTGTCCTTTGTGACCAACACGGAAGGAAGCACCACAGAGGTCGGTGTTTTTGCGGTACTGAAATCAGAAGACTTCTTACCCTCTGCCACGTCGAGGCAGTAGTTGATGGCATCGTAGACCATGCTTGGATGGTAGGTAGCAGTAGCCTTTACCAGAGGATCACCGTTGATGATCTTCTCGTAGGCGGCCTTTGAGCCTGCACCACCGAATACCAGCTTGATGTCCTTGCGTCCGCTCTCCTTGATGGCCTGCAGGACTCCAGTCATGACATCGTCATCCTGGCAAAACACTGCATGAATCTCTGGGTATTTCTGCAGATAGTTCTCCATCAGCTCGAGGCCCTTCTGAGTCGACCAGTCAGAGAAATCGTAATACTTTCCTCCAGCAAGATTTACCAAGCTCTTGTCTTGGGTCATCTCGTCAAAGAATGCATTCATTCTCTCACCGTCGATGACAACAGGCATTCCACCCATCGCCACATACTTGGTAAGATTGTTTGCCTTCATGTATTCGCGCATGAACTTTCCAGATACCTTGCCCATCTCACTGTTGTTCCCTGCAAGGTTGACATACCCGAACGAAGTATCGGTAAGGCCACGGTCAACAACGATTACCTTTACACCGGAAGCCTGGGCCTCTTTTACCACTGGGGTAAGAGGGGCTGACTCATGAGGAAGGATTACCAGATAATTCATTCCCCAAACCATCAGGTCCTCGACATCGGAGATCTGCTTTGCATATCCATCAGCATGCAAGACCTTGAATTCATACTTGCCAGGATACTTCTCGCTGAGCTCCTTTACGGCCTTGTCAGCCCACCAGCCAATTCCACCTGTCCATCCATGGTCGGGAGAAGGAACTGCAATACCAATCTTGGGCACACTTTTTTTTGCTTCTGCAGCACCTTGTGCAAAAACAAAACCGACAGCCAACAGTAGGCAGAGAACGATCATCAATGCTCTTTTCATCCTTTTTCCTCCAAATGAAATGTTTCTATTTGTTATTGTTGTACTGCATCAGTACAGCAACAATAATCACAAGACCCTTTACTGCCTGTTGCAGGAAGGCGCTTATGCCTCCCATGACAAGCATGTTGTTGATGACCCCGATCATGATGGCGCCCATCATGGTCCCGATGATGCTCCCCTTCCCTCCACTCATCAGCGTCCCTCCGATGACAGCTGCGGCGATGGCATCCATCTCATAGGAGGTACAGTCACTGGGGTTGATGCAGTTTAACCGGCTAGACCACATCAGGGCAGTGACACCGACGGTAAAGCCCGTTATCACATATGGCAACAGCTTGATGATCGCCACATTGATGGCTGAGTAACGGGCAACCTGCTCGTTGCTGCCTGTGGCACAGAGGTAGCGACCGAAGCTTGTGTTGTTCAACACAATGTGCAGGAGAATCCCTACCCCCAGAAAACACCAGACAGGAATGGGTAATCCAAAAAAGACCCCACTGCCCAACTTCCCGTAGGAGTTGTTTACGGAAAGGATGGTGCCAGCATTGGAGAAATACTGTATGAGCGACCTGAATATGGACATCGTACCCAAGGTTACAATGAAAGGGGCCATCTTGAATTTCGCCACAAGGATTCCATTCACAAATCCACAAGCCATACCCAACACCAAGGCAAAGAGTATGGTCAGAACAATTCCCAACGGAGAGTGGACTCCAAACAGATTCAGGAAAAATATGGAGATGCCTCCCACAAAGGCAGTCATCGAACCAACACTGAGGTCGATTCCACCGCTGATGATGACCAGCGTCATCCCTAGCCCAATGATTCCCGTGTAGGAAATCTGGCGCAAAATATTGGTGAGATTCCTGACCTTGAGGAAATTTGGCCAGCCCATGATGGTGGCTATGATAAGCAGGACCACAAAAGCCATTCCCAGCGAATGGTCCTTAAGCTTGAATTTTCTCAAAGAGAAGCCCCTTGTACTATCACCCATCTTGTTATATCCCTTCCTTGATGCCAGTGGCATTGAACATGATGTTCTCTTCTGTAATGTCCTGGCCTTCCAAACAATCTGCTATCTGGCCTTCCCGCAATACATACACCCTCGTGCAGAGCCCGATGATCTCCTCCAATTCCGAGGAAACCAGGATGCACCCTATCCCGGAAGCAGCCAGCGTGTGCACAAACTCATAGATCTCACTCTTTGCATTGATATCAATGCCGCGGGTAGGCTCATCAAGGATGAGTATCTGCGGCCCTGTATCCATCCAACGGGCAAGATAGACCTTCTGCTGGTTCCCTCCGCTAAAGTACTTCAGCTCCATGTTGAGAGAGGAGGCTACAATATTGAAATCCTTGACATATTTCCTTGCGGCAATGGCTTCCTGATTCTTGTCGATGAAGCCCTTGTTGACGTACTTGTTCCTCAACGATATGAGCGAGATGTTCTTGGGGATGTCAAAAATCTGGACAACACCCTTTCCTTGCCGATCCTCACTGATGTAGCCCAGATTATTTTTCACCGCATCCTTGGGATGCTTGATCCGTACCTGCTTCCCCCCAATGAAAACCTTGCCCGAATCAATCTTGCGCAAGCCCATCAGGGCCTCCATGGTCTCGGTACGCCCTGCCCCCACAAGGCCGGCAAAGCCCAAGATCTCCCCTTTCCTCAGGTTGAAGGTAATATGGTGCAAAAGACCAGTGATGGAGAGGTCCTGGACTGAGAGCATCTCCTCCCCGCTCGAGCGTGTTATCTTAGGTGGGAATACCTGGCTAAAGTCCCTGCCGACCATCTTACGTGCCAGGGCCTCCTCATCAACATCAGCTATCTCATCCACGCCGATCAGCTTCCCATCCCGCAGGATGGTCACCCTATCGCAGATCGTTGTCACCTCATGAAGCTTGTGCGAGACAAAAATCATCGTGACGCCCTTTGCCTTGAGCTTGCGCATCAAGGAGAACAAGATCTCCACTTCATGGCCGGTAAGGGTGGTCGTGGGTTCGTCAAAAATGAGAATCCTCGCTTCCAGGATCATCGCCTTGGAAATTTCGACCATCTGCTTCTCGGCAACGCTCAACTCACTTACCAAACGGTTTACATCAAGGGGCATCTTCAGCTGGGCAAGCTGTTCGCTTGCTATCTCCCGCATCCTTCTCTTGTCCAGAAACAAGCCCTTGTGGATTTCACTGCCAAGGAAAATATTCTCATAGACTGTCAGTGAGTTGATGAGGTTGAACTCCTGGGGAACGATACCGATCCCCAAATGCTTTGCCGTGATGTAATCGGGAATATCAACAGCCTTTCCTTCGAGAATGACCTGTCCGGAAGATTGTTGGTAGATCCCGCAGATAATCTTGATCAGGGTCGATTTCCCCGCACCATTTTCACCGATCAGGCCCATGATCTCCCCAGGCCGGATACCGAAGGTAATGGTATCCAGCACCCGGACCGAGGAGAACTCCTTGGAAATACCCACAAGGTTGAGTATGTCCTGGGAAAGCTGGGAGGTGTCCATCAATTCTCCATTGCCCCATCGAAGTCGATGTTCGAGGAATCGAAGTCTATCCTGCGAACCAAGGCCAAAGCCTCAGTTGCCCCAAAAATCCTCTCCATACCGTTGTCTTCCCACTCAACAGAGAGGGGACCACGGTAGTTTGCAGCATTCGCTTCACGGATAATGAACTCAAAGTTCACATCCCCATGGCCCGGGGAGACAAAGTTCCAGCCACGACGCAGATCGCCAAACGCGATATGCGAGCCGAGGATTCCCGAACGGCCATCAAGCTTCACATAGCAATCCTTGATGTGGACGTGGTAGATCTTGGAAGCAAAATCACGGAAAAACAGGGCAGGATCGACCCCCTGCCACTGCAGGTGACTTGGATCGAAGTTAAGGCCAAGGGCCGGCCGGTTGTTGAACTTCTTCAACAGCCTCTCTGTCGAGTAATAGTCATATGCAATCTCAGAAGGGTGCACCTCCAGGGCAAACTTCACCCCCTGCTCGTCAAAGACATCAAGGATCGGTGTCCAGAGGTCGTAGATCTCCTGATAACCGGCTTCGATCAACTCCTCGCTGTTGGAAGGGAATGAGTAGAAGTATTTCCAGATAGGGGAACCCATGAAGCCTGTAACCACCGAGCAGCCCATGTTCTTGGCCGCAATGGCAGTGTACTTCATCTGTTCGATTCCCCATGCCCTGATAGCCTTGTCATCGCCCTTCAGCTGCTTGGGGGCAAACCCTGCAAGCCTTGGGTCCCCAAAGGCATCACCTACACACTGCCCGCCAAGGTGGTTCCCAAGCGCATAGCACTGCAGGTTGTACTTCTTCAGGATCGCCTTCTTTTCGGCAACATAGGCAGGATCTGTCGCAGCCTTCTGCACATCCATGTGGTCCCCCCAGCATGCAATCTCCACCCCTTCATACCCTATTTCGCTTACGGTCCTACACATCTGTTCAAAAGGCAGGTCTGCCCACTGTCCTGTAAAAATCGTCACCAATCTGGCCATTGCTGTTTCTCCTCCACTCTGTACGTATTACAAGGTTACCCAAACAGAACCCTTGTCATTGCTTTCCACACACTTGTTGATGAAGACAACTCCATCAAGCCCCATTTCCACTGTCGGAAAATCTATATCCGAACTCTGCAAAGCCTCACCTGAGAGCTTCTTGCCCAGAGCAAGGATAAAGCTCTTGTAGATGTTGGCAAATGCCTCGAACAGTCCTTCAGGATGGCCTGCAGGAATACGGGAATACTTCTGTGCCTCTTCGCAGAACTCATCACGGCCACGACTCCATTTCTGCTGTGGCCCGGCGTTCGGGGTAAAGGTGAAATGGTCAGGATCCTCTTGGCTCCACTCAAGGCCACCCTTCTCCCCGTAGATCCTAATCCTGAGGGCATTGTCGTTGCCCTGGGCTATCTGGCTGGACCAGTACAGCCCTTTGGCACCACCTTTGTATTCGACCATGACAGAAGCGTTGTCATCGAGGGTCCTACCCTCCACTATCCTGTCCAAGCGAGCACAGACGCTCTCGATCTTCAAACCGGTAACCGTGGCAACAAGGTTCTCGATGTGGCTACCGATATCGCCCAGGCAATTGGAAATACCAGCAACCTTGGGGTCCATTCTCCAGGGTGCCAATTTACTCTCTTCATCGATAGGGGCCGCTAGCCAACCCTGGGGATACTCCCCATTGACAAACTTGATAGCCCCCAAGGCACCGCTTTCGACCATATGGCGCATCTGCTTGACCGCAGGATAGCCGCTATAGGTGTAGGTAACACCAAAGAGGAGGTCCTTTTTCTTGGCCAGTGCAACAAGGGCCTCGCTTTGCTCGATAGTCCAAGTCAGAGGCTTGTCGCAAACCACGGAGATCCCTTCAGCAAGAAAGGCCTTGCAGACTTCGTAGTGAGATACATTGGGGGTGACACATACGACAAACTGGATTCCATCCTTTCGTTTGGCCTCTTCTTTGGCCATCATGGCAAAGTCCGTATAGACTCGCTCGGAAGGAAGTCCCAACTCCTTTCCAAAGCTCCTGGACTTCTCTGCATCACGAGAAAAACAGCCTGCTGAAAGCAGTGCAAGATTGTCGATTCTGATGGTTTTCCTGTGTACATCACCTATAAAGGCTCCAGGACCTCCTCCTACCATTCCATACCGTAGCTGTTTCATATACCCTCCAATGCACGCGCGTGCATAAATCTATAAAAAAATTGATTTACCATCCAGCAACATCAAATCCATGGTACCACAGATATACAAATTAACAAGGGCAAAAACGAAAAACACTCTCTCAGAGACAGCCAGACAGGTATTCCAAGGCAAGTTTTTTCTCTGGCAGATCAGAGCAGAAGTCCTTTCCCTCTGTCTCCAGGTCAATGCTCCCTGTATACCCTCCATCTTTCAGTATACCTACCAATGAAGCCCAATCGGTCTCGCCCTGACCAGGCAGTACTGCACCAATAGCCTTTTTGGGACCATAGAGCCCAACGGACCTAAGCAAAGCCCAGTCTATCGAGGCATCCTTGCCATGGATGTGCTTGATCTTGGGTAGCCACTTCTTCAGTTGTTCCAGGGGATCAAGAAAGGCCTCAACCTGATGGGAGGGTTCCCACTGCAACCCAAACTTGGAATCGTCCAGGGTGTCGAACATAAGGGCCCATGCGTCCCCATTGATGGCTATGTTCCAATCGCCACGCTTCCAGAGGTCTCCCATCCTGCAGTTCTCAAACAACAGGGCCTTACACCTGTGTTGGTAGGCCACCTCCAACAAGTCGGAGAAGGTCTCTTTCCATAAAGGCAAGGAGGCTTCGACACTCTTGCCTGTTACCCTTCCAGCAAAACCCGTGACAAAGGGTGAACCAAACAACGATGCATTGCGAATAAGGGTTTTCCAGGCCAGGAGCGTCTCTTCCTTCATGAGGGTGTTTCCGAATACGGAGAGGGCGGAGACTTTCAGGGAGGTGGCGGCTACCGTATCGGCCAGAAGGACAAGGTCAACAGGGCCCAAGGACTGCCAAAATGAAATATTGAGTGTAGAGAACCCCATAGTTGCAAGACAAGCCAAGGATTCTGGGGTAACTTCATGGGCATACAAAACTGCTCCTAGTTCGATCGCCATTGTTTCATCTCCTCCAGTATCTTCTGAACACGCAAGCCATCGTAAAGAGTTGGGCTGGAGGCAATGCCGCTATCGACCCAACGGGCAAACAAACCATAGGTTGAATCAACAGAAGGGCCCTCAATAGCAATATCAGAGCCATCACTATAGGAAACCTGGACAGCCGAACGGGAGAGGGAGGAGTCCAAGGTAGCCTCCCCTTCAGATCCGGTAACAATTATGGAAAACAGATCGTCACAATCAGGGGATATTTGGGTACAGGACAAAAGACAAGGGATATCTTCCCCCACTTCCAGGAGTCCTGAATACTCCACAAGGACAGACCCTTGGGAGAAGAACTCCAATGCAAGCGATGGGTCCAAGGAGATTCCCTGATCAGGGACAAATTGTTGCAAGGTGGTACCATGAAGGGTATGGGAGAAAAAAACATTCCCAAACAAGAAAAAGAGTGCATCAACCAGGTGGCTGGAGAGGTCCCCGATACAGCCACCATTGCTCATCGATGGCATGAGACGCCACTTCCAGCGGCTGGTAGTGCGCCAATCACCCCAGGCGTTGGTACGGACCCATCCTTGGGCGTAGCGGATGGATACTGATTGAATTGGGCCCAAACCATCTTGATCAAGCAATGTTTTCAATGCATGTAAGGCCGGCATGTTCCGCTTGGAGTAGTTGATCATTGCTGGAAGGGATGACCTTTCAGAGGCGTCAACAATAGCCAAGGTCTGTGGCAGGTCAAGGCCCAAGGGCTTCTCAGCAAAGAGGGCAAAACCCAACCTAAGAACTAATGAGCAACAGGGAAGGTGAAACCTGTCAGGAAGGGCACAGGAGACGGCATCGGCCTTTCCTTGCATCTCTATGAGGTCTTCCATGCGAGAGGAGCTCCAGGGCACATTGAAGAGCGAACAGAACTCCTTCAATGTCGAGGGGTTATGGTCAATGGCCCCAACAATGTCAGAGCCTTGTTGGAGAAACTTCTTGGCTTGGTATGTTCCCATTCCTCCACATCCAATGACAACAAGTTTCATCTTACCCTCCAAAAGATACGGAAGTGGTTGATTTTCGTACTACAAAATCAGTATCAACCCATTTTTGTTCAGGTGCAACTTTTCTTTGGATGATGTCGATCACCATATCCGCTGCAAGGGTGCCCATCTCTGTGATGGGATGGTGGACTGTGGTCAGGGGAGGTGTGCTGGTTCCTGCTGGCTGGAAGTTATCATATCCGATGATTGAGATGTCCTGGGGAACCCGTAGCCCTCGTTCCATACAGGCTTGCATGAAGCCAAAGGCCTGTCGGTCACTGGCTGTCATGACCATTGAGGGTAGGTTCTTCATCTTGGCAAGGGCCTCAAAGCCAGAGGTTTTTGAGAAGTTGCCTTCAATTATCTCATACTGTATATGATGTAGTGCAGCAAGCTCCTCAAAGACTTGAAGTCGGTCCTTCCCATTCTTGAAGGTCAAATCGCCTGTTATGTAGGTGATGGTGTTGTGCCCAAGGGATGTGGCATGCGCAAAGGCTTTCTCCATTCCCAGTTCTGGCTTGGCGTAGACGCTTGCTGCCCCTTCCTGGTAGTTGTTGACCAGCACAAAGGGTATGTCATGGTCGATCATAGGCTGGAGGCCTGCAAAGTTGTCCTGGGTTATGGCAAACACCAGGCCATCGAAGCTATGGGAGTTGATCAATTCATTGTAGGTTCGATATTTTCCCAGGTGGTCCTGGAACATGATGCTGATGGTATAGTCGCGTTTCATTGCACCCAGGAGTAGTCCATCAAGCAATGAGGGGAAATAGGATCGGGTAAAGGGCATGATGTTCTGGTAGTAGGGAACTACAAACCCAATGGAAAGGCTTTTGTTGCTTGCAAAGAGTGTAGCAGTGCGTGAGGGATAGTACCCCAGCAGTTCTGCCTGCTGGCGTACCTTTCGTTTGATATCATTGCTTATCAGGGGAGAATCGTTCAAGGCGCGAGAGACTGTGGATTCAGAGACTCCTGCTGCCTTGGCTACGTCTGCCCTTCCAATACTCTTTTTCATGTTTCCTCATACACATAGTAATAGGGTCATTGTAGAGGGAAATGAGGTAAGAGGCAAATAAAAAGGTTGATGGGGTCTAAACGTAAAAGTGACCCATCAAAGATGGGCCACTCATAATCTAACCGAAGTTAGGATTGATTAGAAAGAAACTTTTACGGAAGGCGAAATGGTCATGACGGAGGTTGCAACAGTATAATCACCATCAAGAGCATAGGTCACGCCGCCCATTTTGTAACTTGCACCAGCACCAATAACGGTTTTGATGTCTGAAAGGTCATTAAGGGTCAACTTGGCATACATACCAACGTTTTCAATGCCACTGTAAGAAGCCTTGGCAATGAGGTTGCTTGTTCCATCAAAGAGCTGGTACTCAGTATAGGCTGCAATGTCTTCATAGGAAGCCTTGAGGCCAGCGAGCATGTAATTCTTTTCCTGACCAAGGAAGTATGTATCAATGGCAGAAGCGGAAAGACCGAAATCAAGACCAGCAAGAGCTGCTACATCGACAGCAACGGAACCACCAAAGGCGCCATCAGCATCAATTGTTGAAGCCCACTTGTTCTCTGCATAGTTAGTATAAGCAACAGCAGCACTTACGCCATCAACAGGAGTAGTCTTAGCACTAATCTGGAAAGGATTATTGGTTGAATCTGTAGGATCAAAAGAAAGGCTTGCAGTTACCATGGAACCATAACCAACTACAGCTTCTGTGGAATAAGAACCCTTCTGTCGAACTCTGTATCCCTTGTCACCAACAGTTCCGTTGGGGTCGGTATATACATGGAGACCACTTACAGTACCCTTGTTTCCAATAGAGAGAGCAAGAGTTAGATCCCCCATGTCGGTCCCCTGAGCTGCAAGAGCCTTGTCGAGATAGATTGTCAATGTTCCAGTGTTAGTTGCATCGTCGTCAAACGAGAGAGGACCATCAGCAACCGCAAGTTTCCAGAAATCTCCAGTGAGTGCAAGGCCATCGATGTCGAACTCTGTTGCATCAAGAGCTGCAATAGCGTTTGGGTTAGTCGTGATCGTGTACCCAGCTTTGAAAGAACCTGTCAATGTGACAGGAGCAGCAACGATAGTTGCAGCAACCATAAGAACCAGTGCCAGAGTCAATACAAACTTTTTCTTCATGACGTAAATCTCCATTTTTTTGCGTGAGAGTTTATTTGTAACATCAGTATGTCGATGCACTTTGTGAGTAGAATGGAAGGCAGGTGTAGGGATTGTGGAATTGTGTGAGGGAATTGTGTGGTTTTAGGTAGTAAGGTGTTGAAATTTTGTGTGTTTGTGTTATTTATAGCCATAAATTTACTTTGTGTGGTTGGCGAGAAGGTTACAAAGACAATATCACTTAAATTGTCAATAATATTGCAGTACATAACCGATTCTATTACCATATAAGTATGATATACCTTTTAGCATCGGACATCCACGGCAGCGCATATTACATGCATAAACTTATGGAAGCCTTTAATCTAAGCGGAGCCTCCAGGCTAATCCTCCTGGGAGACCTTCTGTACCACGGACCAAGAAACAACCTTCCTAGAGAGTATAACCCCAAAGAAACATATTCGCTACTAAATAGTTTAAAAGAATCAATTATTTGCGTGAGAGGAAATTGCGACTCAGAAGTTGACCAGATGGTACTTGAATTCCCCATCCTGGCCGACTATGCTCCCCTCTTCCTTGAAGAACTGGGGGGAAGGATGATCTACCTGACCCATGGTCATTTGCAAAAACCACCATTGAAGAAGGGAGACATTCTGGTAAGTGGACATACCCACATACCAGTCGCGGAAGAACAGGATGGGGTGTTTTTCGTCAACCCAGGTTCGGTATCCATCCCCAAAGGCGAATATCCCCCTACCTATTGTCTGTATGAGGGGGGGACCTTCACCATACGGGACTTCTCAGGCAACACACATATGACCCTTTCTGTTTGATTTTCCTTTTTTCTCTTTCTTCTTTCGGTTCTTGTTTTTTTGTTATTTCTGTTTTGCAGGAGCAACACTAGGCCTGACCACCGTGCTATGCCCTGCAAACCGGTAACCGTAACCACGGACCGTCTCGATCCACTGCGAGCCCAGAGGTCCCATCTTTGCCCGCATGTTCTTCACATGGGTGTCGACAATGCGGTCATAGCTCTCAAAACTGTAGTCAAAGCAGTGCTCAAGGATCTGTGACCTGGTAATGAGGATACCGCTGTTGCTAACCAGGTAGCTCATGATCCTCCACTCAGCAGCAGTCAGCGCTATCTGCTGCCCATCGACAGAGAACAGGTGGGAAACCTCATCCAACTGCATGAACGAGTTGCCCAGTGTCCAGGAGGAACCACTACGGAAGGCTGAGGCGCTCATGTCGATGCGCCTGAACATGGCATGCACACGAAGCACAAGCTCCTTGCTCGAGAAAGGCTTGCACACATAATCATCGGCACCCAGCTCGAAACCCAGTATCCTGTCACTCTCGGCAACCCTGGCAGTGACGAATATCACGGGAAAGGAGTAGGTCTGCTTCAGCTTCTTGATGAAGGTGAAGCCATCACCATCGGTGAGGACTACATCCAGCAACAGAAGGTCTGGGATCTGCCGTGCAATGGCAACCTGCAAGGTGTGCAGATCCTCAAAGGCCTGCACCTCATAGCCGGAAAGCTCAAAATACTGCTTGATCCCTTCTCGGTCTTCGGAATTGCTGTCTGATACATAGATGAGTTTCAAAATGATTTTCCTCCCCAATAGTAGGGAATAGTAGAGTAGACCATCCATTATACCCATACGGTGAAGAATATGTCAAACATATAGAGTAAAATCGTATATTCCCTCTTTTTCCACACACAGTTCATACACAACCTTCAAATACCGTGAAGAAGAGCCTTATTGCAAACCATAAACGATGTAGGTACACTAAGTGGGTGAAACGAACCTACCCTACCTTAGTAGTAGATATGCTCATACTGCTTTTCAGCATTGCTGTCCTGGCTCTCATAGCCTCCGCCTCCCTCGGAGGAGGGGGTGGCTATGTAAACGTAGAAGGCCCAGAAGGCTCCTACCGCTACTCCCTGGCGATAGACAGGGAGGTGGATGTCCATGGCCCCCTGGGCGATACCCACATCATCATCGAACACGGCGAGGCAAGGATTTCCGACTCACCCTGCCCCACCAAGACCTGCGTGCAGCAAGGGGCCATATCGACATCAAGCGGCTGGATAGCATGCCTGCCCAACCAGATCCTCCTTACCATAGTCTCCTCAGGCAACGGATCAATGGAGGTCGATGATGTCGCGAACTGAACGAAAGATCGCATTTATCGCTGCTGCCACCCTGCTCTGCTCAACGCTGGAATACCTCATTCCCAAACCACTACCCTTCCTACGACTGGGCCTGGCAAACCTGCCCATCCTGCTGGTGCTGGACATATTCACCTTCAAATCCTTCTTTGTCCTTTTGTTGCTCAAATCCATAGGGCAGGGCTTTGTCAGCGGGACCCTCTTCTCCTACCTGTTCTTCATATCGCTGGCAGGGACTCTCTCCAGCGGCCTGTTGATGTATGGGGCAAAACGCCTCTTCGGAAAACGGGTCTCCCTTGTGGGGTGCAGCATCCTGGGGGCCATGGCCAGCAACCTAGCCCAGCTTGAGGTGGCTGCCCTGCTGGTGTATGGAGCCTCCATCTGGGTGGCAGCCCCCCTCATGCTGGCCCTGGGCCTGGCAAGCAGCATCGTCCTTGGCTTCATGGCAGAAACCTACAAGAACAAGGGCAAGCTCATAGGCCAGCTCAAGGATGACAGCCTGGAATTGGAACTGCCTCTGCTCTCAGAACGCGAGCACAACGGCAAGGTCGCCCTCGCCGCACTGCTCGCCATTGCCGCCATCCTCATCGTGGACAAGCTCTCCTACCTTGCCGTGATCACAGCCTTGATGTACCTCCTGCAGACCCTCGCCAAGAGGAGGATCCGCATCGTCCCCCCCCTGATGCTCCTTCTTTCCATGCTGGCCCTCAGCCTGTTTGAACCCTTTGGAAAGGTGCTTTTGTCCTTCGGCTCCATAGCCTTCACCCAGGGAGCCGTCCAGATAGCCCTGGTAAAGGCCCTGAGGCTCATCAGCCTATTGGCTGCAAGCCAGTGCATCAGCGCAAGCAACCCCAGGCTCAGTGGAAAGAATGTTGCCTACATCCCCCTTACCCTGGGGTACTTCACCCTGCTGTCAACCTCGTTCAAGGGTTCGAAAGGGTCCCTTATCGAGCGGACCGACCAAGCCCTGCTGAGGACAGCTGGGGGAACCTTCGATGGGGCCTCAACAACCGTGCACGTTTCCAAACGAATTTCCACCACACTTTTTGTGGCTGTTGTTGTGGCTGTACTAACAATAGCTATTATCAGTAAAATACCATTTTAATATCTTGATATTCATATATCATTACTATCTTTTCATATTATATTACAATTATTATGAAATCCTTCTCATTAATTTGTACTAATTCTTTAATTAGTACAAGCATTCCTATTTATTTTCACATTCTTTTTAATTCCTATTGACCTTAATAGATATTTATTTATACATTTAGGCCATCAAACAGTCAGGAGCAACCAGATGGCTAAAACAGAAATCATGACAGAGCCCTTTGAAGGACAACAAGAACTGCAGGCTCTCATCGAACGGGTCCGCCGTGCCCAGGTCAAATTCTCCACCTACTCCCAGGAGCAGGTAGACACCATATTCCGTGCAGCTGCGATCGCAGCCAACGACGAACGAATCACCTTGGCTCAGGCTGCGGTGGAAGAGACAGGCATGGGCATTGTCGAGGACAAGGTCATCAAGAACCACTTCTCGGCCGAATACATCTTCAACAAGTACAAGGACGACAAGACCTGCGGCATCATAGAGAGCGACAAGGCCTTCGGCATCCAGAAGATTGCAGAGCCCAAGGGTGTCATCTGCGGCATCATCCCGACCACCAACCCAACCAGCACAGCCATATTCAAGAGCCTCATCAGCCTCAAGACAAGAAATGCCATCATCTTCAGCCCACACCCGAGGGCCAAGAAATGTACCTGTGAAGCTGCCAGGATCATCCTTGAGGCAGCAGTGAAGGCAGGTGCCCCGGAGGACATCATCGGCTGGATAGCTGAGCCTTCCCTTGCCAAGACCGACTACCTCATGAAGAACCCCCTGGTAAACCTCATCCTCGCCACCGGCGGCCCCTCCATGGTCAGGAGCGCATACTCCTCAGGCATCCCGGCCATCGGGGTAGGACCTGGCAACACCCCTGCCCTCCTGGACAAGAGTGCAGACATCAAGATGGCCGTCAGCTCCGTGCTGATGTCCAAGACCTTCGACAACGGCGTCGTCTGTGCTTCCGAGCAGTCGATCATCTGCCACAAGGATATCTACGACCAGGTCAAGGCGGAGTTCGCCTCCCGCGGTGCATACTTCCTTACCGCTGAGGAGGAGGACAAGCTGCGCCAGGTTATCCTCGACCCCAAGAGGAACACCGTAAATGCCGCCATCGTCGGCCAGAGTGCGGAGAAGGTTGCCCAGATAGCGGGCTTCACCGTCCCCAAGCACACCAAGGTCCTCATCGGAGAGGTAACTTCGGTAGACCCATCCGAGCCCTTTGCCCATGAGAAGCTCAGCCCCATCCTTGCCATGTACAGGTGTGACAATTTCGGTGAAGGTACCGACATGGCTGCCAAGCTTGTTGCCCTCGGGGGGTTTGGACATACCAGCGTCCTCTACATCGATGAAGAGGAAAGGGAGAAGGCCAATGCCTTCAGCAGGACAGTGAAGACAAGCCGCGTGCTCATCAACATGCCAGCCAGCCAGGGGGCCATCGGGGACATCTACAACTTCCGCCTTGAGCCCTCCCTCACCCTGGGTTGCGGCTCGTGGGGCAACAATTCCATCAGCGAGAACGTAGGGCCCAAGCACCTGCTCAACATCAAGACCGAAGCTGCCAGGAGGGAAAACATGCTCTGGTTCAAACTGCCACCAAAGACCTATTTCAAATACGGATGCCTCCCCCTCGCCCTTGGCGAGCTGAAGGGCAAGAAGCGTGCCTTCATCGTCACCGACTCCTACCTCTTCACCAGTGGCATGGCCGACAAGGTTACCTCCATCCTTGATGACCTGGGCATCGAGAACGAATGTTTCCACCAGGTAAAGCCCGACCCGACCCTGGGGACCATCACCGAGGGGATGCAGGCCATCAACGCCTTCAAGCCCGATGTGCTCATCGGCCTGGGCGGAGGCTCTCCCATGGATGCGGCAAAGATCATGTGGCTGCTCTACGAGCATCCGGAGGTGAAGTTCGAGGGCCTCGCTCTTCGCTTCATGGACATCCAGAAGCGCATCTACTCTTTCCCCGACATGGGCAAGAAGGCAGACCTGGTCTGCATTCCCACCACCAGCGGTACCGGTAGTGAAGTTACCCCCTTTGCCATCATCACCGACGAGAAGACCGGCATGAAGTGGGCAATTGCCGACTATGCCCTGACCCCGACGATGGCAATCGTCGACAGCGAGCTTGCCATGGGACAGCCCAAGGGCCTTACCGCCAGCTGTGGCATAGACGTGTTGACCCATGCCCTGGAAGCACTGGCCTCCAGCATGTCGACCGACTACACCAATGGCCTGAGCCTGGAGGCAGCCAGGGTAATCTTCAAGTACCTTCCTGTAGCCTACAGGGATGGCAACGACAAGAAAGCCCGAGAAAAGGTGCACAATGCCTCGACCATTGCCGGCATGGCCTTTTCCAACGCCTTCCTTGGCCTCTGCCACTCGATGGCCCACAAGCTGGGCTCTGCCTTCCATGTTCCCCATGGAATGGCCAACGCCCTGCTCTTGTGCAACATCATCAGGTACAACGCCACGGACAACCCGACCAAGCAGGCAGCCTTCCCCCAGTATGAGTACCCCTCTGCCATCAGCAGGTACGCCAGGGCGGCCGACTACATCGCCATGGCCCTGAACGACCAGGAGAACACCCCGTACATCACCATCTCCCCCTCCGCTACGCAGATGGAGAAGGTGGAGGCCCTGCTCTCCGGAATCGAGAAGCTGAAGGCCGAGCTGAACATCCCCTCCTCCATCAAGGAGTGGGGAGTGGACGAGAACGAGTTCCTCGATGCAGTGGACAAGCTCTCCGTGAAGGCCTTCGATGACCAGTGTACCGGAACCAACCCCCGTTACCCGCTCATCAGCGAGATCAAGCAGCTCTACCTGGATAGCTTCTATGGAAGGGCCTGGAAAGAAGACTGAGTACTAGAGACAAACACCTGACTAAGCTCGGGTATGTCGAGAGGGATGTCCTGAAAAGGGCATCCCTCATCGTATGCTACGGCTTATGCTATCTTTTCTCTCGTCTTGTTCTTACCGATAACATATCATATATATTACTTTATCTTTGATTAATGGTATAAAAAATCATATATGATATGTTATATTGTGTTTTCACTACGCATACACTATACTATCCTCACAGGGAAGGAGGATCAGATGAAACTTCAGGAACTTCTCACCGATGAAGCAGTGCTCCAGGAACTGGGATCCCGGTTGGCACGGCTACGCATAGAGAGTGAACTCACCCAGGAAGAGCTGGCAACCAGGAGTGGGGTATCTAAACCTACGATAGTTAGGCTGGAGAAAGGCATCCCCGTCCAGACAACCACACTTATCCGGGTCCTGAGGACCCTCAACCTCCTCTCCTCCCTCGATGGGGTGATCATTGCAGAATCGATCCGCCCGATGGAGACACTCCTGTTGCAAGGAAAGACCAGGCAACGGGTCAGGAAACCCAAGCAGGCCCCTGGACCCAAGCCCAACAAGCCCTTCAGATGGGGGGATGAACGATGAATACCATTGCAGAGGTAAAGCTCTGGGGCACCCGCATCGGTGCTGTCCAGCTGATCCCAGGACGGGACCTTGGGGTATTCCAGTATGACAAGGATTTCCTTGCCAGCAACATCGAGCTAGCCCCCCTCATGATGCCGTTGACCGCTACCCCCTACTCGTTTCCGGAACTGCGCAAGGAGACCTTCCATGGGCTTCCCGGCCTGTTGGCAGACAGCCTGCCCGATGCCTTCGGCAATGCGGTCATCCATGCCTGGCTGGCCCAGCAGGGCAAGGCCCAATCGGAGTTCAATGCCCTTGACAGGCTCTGCTACACAGGAACCAGGGGGATGGGTGCCCTGGAATACTATCCGCTCATGGAGGCGAACCAACCTTCCCAGGTGTTGGAAGTCAGCCACCTGGTCCAGCTTGCCTCAAAGGTGCTGGAAGCGAGAAATTCCCTCTCCGTCTTCCTGGACCAAAAAGACCTGGACCTCGACAAGCATGCGCTCAAACAGATACTGCAGGTAGGCTCCTCCGCCGGAGGGGCCAGGGCCAAGGCTGTCATCGCCTATAACCCAAAGACCCAGGAGACCCGGTCGGGCCAGGTCCCCGCCCCAAAGGGGTTTGAGTATTGGCTCCTCAAGTTTGACGGCATCACGGCAAATGGGGACAGAGACGTTTCCGACTCCAAGGGATTCACGACAATAGAATACGCCTACTCCCTCCTTGCCAAGGAGTGCAACATCACCATGACCGATTGCCGCCTTTTGTCCGAGAATGGGCGGAACCACTTCATGACGAAACGGTTCGACCGTCTGGATGATGGGCAGAAGATCCACATGCAAAGCCTTGGCGCCATGGCCCATTTTGACTACAACCTCCCTGATGCCTACAGCTACGAACAGGCGTTCCAGGTAATGGCCCGCCTCGGCCTTGACCAAGCGAGTACCGAGCAGTTCTTCAGGAGGATGGTCTTCAACATCGTCGCCAGGAACCAGGACGACCATGTGAAGAACATATCCTTCCTCATGGACCGGCAAGGAGTCTGGAGCCTGGCCCCTGCATACGACCTTACCTACAGCTACAGACCGGACAGCAAATGGGTCTCCAGACACCAGATGAGCATGCAAGGAAAGAGGGACCAGTTTACCCTTGAGGACTTCAAGGAGTGTGGAAAGCAGGTCCATCTGGTGAGGGGCCGTGCAGAAATGATCGTAAAAGAGGTATGCGAGACTATGGGCAAATGGAAGGCGATCGCTACTGAAGTGGGGGTTGAAGAGGCATTAGCTTCCTATATTGGCACCCAGTTCAGATTGTTTTAAATAGTCGCATATGAGTATATATACTGAATTTTACCATTAATACATCATATACGATTATTTATGATAATTCTTTGAGAGAAACTGATACAAGGGAGAACGGATCTGCATACCAGAAATGCACTCTCTCCCCTTTCCATCCATGGGCTTCATTCAGGTCCATATCAAAAGCAAAGAGGGTGCATGCAAAATGGGGACATATATCTTTTTGACGCTTGTTGCTGCCGAGATTATTTTCACCGCTTTCTGCATCCTCACAAGATCTGACCAACAGAGGGTACGAAGCATCCTCAGGCTTGCAGGGTTTGCTTTTTTTGTGTTGCTCTGTACCATCTCCCTCATCGAGTGGACTCTTCGGTACTATTCCCTAGCTGCCCTGCTTCTTCTACTTGCGATATTGGGTGTAACGACCCTGAAAGGCAAAAAGGTGCACAAGAGGCCCTATACGGCTACGTATATGGTTCTCAGGGCCATAGGAATGATAGTGCTGTTCTTCATCTGCAGCCTTCCGTCAATCCTGTTTCCTCAGCATGGGGCTCTGGAGCCAACAGGAGAGTTCCAGACAACCTCAGCATGCTACTCATACACCGATACAAACCGTATTGAAACCTATAGTGACAAGGCTGCATATAGGAAGTTGAACGTCGAACTGTGGTTTCCCCAACATGCTGAAGGACCCTTCCCGCTGATTCTCTTCTCCCATGGGGCGTTTGGCGTAAAGACCAGCAACCTCTCCCTTTTCAGGGAGCTTGCAAGCCATGGCTATGTTGTATGTTCGATCGACCATACCTACCAGTGTCTCTACACAACGGCGGATGATGGACATACGACCCTGATGGATATGGGGTATATGAGGGAAGTTTCGCTAGAGGATGCCTATGGTGACAGGGAGAACAGCTACAAGCTCTACCAAGAGTGGATGGACATACGTACCGCTGACATTTCGTTTGTGCTGGACCATATCCTTGCAGAGGTGAAAGACAACCAAGCCGACGGTGTCTACAAGCTTGTGGATACACAGAGGATAGGGGTCATGGGGCACTCCCTCGGAGGCTCTGCAGCTCTTGGCATCGGAAGGATGAGAGAAGATGTCAGGGCAGTCATCGCACTGGAAGCCCCGTTCCTGTGTGATATCACCGGTGTTGAGGGTGGTGAATTTGTGTTCATCAAGGCCCCATATCCGGTGCCACTGCTTAGCGTCTACTCTGACCAGGGCTGGGGTATTCTGGCTACCGCGCCCCAATATGCCGAAAACCAGGAACTGCTCGTCTCTGCCAATCCAGCGGTTTCCACTGTCCACATAGCAGGTGTCGGTCATCTGAGTTTGACAGACCTGGCACTGGAGAGCCCGCTTCTTACCCGAATGCTCAACGGGAGGAAATCGACGACCAGTAGTGTTTCCTGCCTCATGACGATCAATAGGGCCTGCCTTGCTTTTTTAGACAGCTATGTAAAGCCCTACCACAAGAGTACGGAAAACAGGAGATAGCCCAGCCATGAACCACTTCCCAAAACCTTGGGTTCAGTCAATTTGACGCCTGTACAAGAAAACACTCTTAGACTACTATGGACCCATGTTTGACTGTAAACTCATTTGTACCGATATAGATGGTACGTTGCTTGATGGCAACCACAAGATTTCCCCGGAAAACAGACGTGTTATCGCAAAAGCCTACCGGAAGGGCATTACCATTGCCCTGATAAGTGGCAGGAAAGCTTCCAGCCTGGAACTGCTGCAAGCTGAGTTGGGCATACACGGCCCCCTTGGCTGCTATAGCGGAGCCCTGGTTGTTGATGAGGGAAAAATCCTCGCCTCCCACCCCATCACCTGGAAAAACACCAAGGAGGTGCTCTCCTTTGTGGAAGGGATGGGCCTTGAATCCTTCATCTATACCGACAAGCGTTGGTATATCCAGAAGGAGAGCCCCTGGATGGCATTCGAGACCTCGGTCTCCCACACAGAGGGCAAGGTCGTGCCATTTGACGAGCTGCCGGAACACTGTACAAACAACAATGAGATTCCCTATAAGATCCTCTGCATGAGTGAGGATATCTCCCTGGTGCTGGAAGCTGAAAAACTCTTGCACAGGAAGTTCTCCCAGGCCCTCAACATCTATCGCTCGGGCCCAAGATACCTGGAGATTTCCGCAAAGGATGTCGACAAGGGCCACGCCCTTGAGGAGATCTGCAGGGCCTATGGGTATGAGACAAGCCAGGCGATGGCCATTGGGGACTACTTCAACGACCTTGGGATGCTCAAGGTGGCCGGCCACTCGGTAGCGATGGCCAATGCCCCTGACGAGGTCAAGCGCCATGCACATACGGTAACTGCATCGAATCTTGAGGACGGGCTGGCAAAGGCAATTGAGGCGATCCTATGACGGTACGGTGGGAGAATCCTCTCGCCATCTACAGGAAGCTCAACCCGCCGATCTATGTGTTGTTTGTCGCAACCATGATCAACGGGATAGGCATTTTCGTCTATCCCTTCCTGGCCCTCTACCTGACCAAGCGCCTCGGCTACTCTGCCTTGGAGGCAGGGACCTTCATGACCATAGCCTCGACCCTCTATGTCCCAGGCTCGTTCATCGGCAGCAAGCTTGCGGACATCGTTGGCAGGAAGCCTATCATGGTCATTGCCCAGCTGTTGATGGACGGCTGCTTCATACTTTGCGGATTTTGGGAAGGCAGCGCCATAGTCCCCTTCCTGATCCTCCTTGCCCTCTTCTTCGATGGTGCAGTGGACCCGGCCAGGGAAGCGCTGAAGATCGATGTAACCACGATTGAGGACCGACAGGTATCCTTTTCCCTGCTCTATCTGGGCCATAACCTGGGATATGCCTTTGGGCCGGTCATAGCAGGCTATCTCTTCTATGCAAACCCAAGGTGGCTTTTCTGGGGCAATGGCCTTGCAGGCATCCTTTCCACCCTGTTGGTGATGTGGAAGATCAAGGAGACCAAGCCGTCTAGGGAGACACTGAAAGAGAGCCTGGAGTGGAAGACTACGGAGAAGGGCGAGCAGGGGGGAATTCTCAAGGCCCTGCTTACCAGGCCAAAGCTTCTCCTCTTTGCACTCTTCCTCACCTTCTTCAGCTATGCCTACAGCCAGACCCTCTTCGCCCTACCCCTGCTAACCACAGACCTCTTTGGCATGAAAGGGGCTCCCCTCTATGGGAAGATGATGGCACTCAATGGCTTGGTGGTGGTGCTCTTTACCCCACTGTTGGTCAGCAAGCTCAGAAGGTTCCACCCTCTGGCAAACACCGTAGTGGCAGGCTTGCTCTATGCCACTGCCTTCTCCCTCTTTGCCTTTGCCACTCTGCCGGCGAGCTTTCTCCTGCTTACCGCAGTCTTTACCATGGGGGAGATCATCTCAGCGACCAACGAACACTTCTATATCGCAAACAATACCCCCATCAGCCACAGGGCACGTTTCAGTGCAATCCTTCCCATCATCATGGGCACAGGGCATGCAGTAGCCCCTCTTATTGGGGGTGCCATCATAGCATCCCACAGCATGAACCTGCTTTGGATCAGCACAGGAGTATCTGCCCTGCTTGGAAGCCTAGGGGTATTCGGTATCTACCTCTATGAGAAGAGACAACAAAGACAAGCAGGGAAACCCTAAAAGCGGTCGATTAGCCCCAAAAGCGGTCGATTAGCCCTAAAAGCGGTCGATTAACCCCAAAAGCGGTCGATTAGCCCCAAAAGCGGTCGATTAGCCCTAAAAGCGGTCGATTAACCCTAAAAGCGGTCGATTAACCCTAAAAGCGGTCGATTAACCCCAAAAGCGGTCGATTAACCCCAAAAGCGGTCGATTAGCCTTCATCAGGCACATATTTGGTGCTTCTTCCACTACCCTCTCTTCGTAATTTGCCTTCGTCCATAAGCTCCGTCAGCAATTCAACAGCCCTTGTTTTCTCAACTCCAAAACTATCGCGTACTTCTTTGTTGGTTATTTTTTGATTGGCTGCTACATATTCCACAATCCTTTCTTTGATTGTTGTTGCCTGTTCAATCACTTCCTTTTCCGATATAAGGGGAAGTTCAAGGGTGAAAATATCTCCGTCTATTACCACAGGAGAGCCCCCAGAGTATATTTTGCAATACTTCTTGATATTCCTGAATCCAGATCCAAGCTCATCAGCCAAACCCATCAACCGGAAAACTTTTCCAATCGTCGGGTTCTTGGGCTCTGGGTTGAAATCATCAATATTTATGCGGCCTATAAACGAAGGATTGGCAGCATTCTTCAAAACTACCTTGTCGGGTCCAATTGTCATGGTTGAAATAAAGGCATCACTATACTCACGATGAATCAGAAGGTTCACAACGGCTTCTTTGAACAACATATCCCTGGGAGAAACGGTTTGGGTATTTGCATCAATGAAAAACCCCTTGGGCAAATGCTTGGCAACAAAATCCATAATAACCCTGTATGCATTGACAAGATTGCACTCCAATATGAGGCGATCATCGTACCGATCCAGATTCTGTCTTCGTACCAGGCAATCAACATGGTAGTAAGGAAGGACACTACCGAGATACTCCTCTTTTCCAAACAACAACAAAGCCGCTAGAGTGAACCCCTCAACCCCTGTTTCATGATCTCGTTTGTAAAACATTGGAGACTTGAGTATCTCAAGTTCATTCTTCATTGCCCATAGATTCTTGCCATCCACATTATAGGCAAATTCCTTGGCCATCTTTATGGACGCTAGATCAAACCAATCCTCTTTTGCATGATCGACAATTCGATCTTCTGAGTTTCTGTTCGATTTCCTAGCGTACATTTTGGCTATAAGAATCTGATTGCTTGAAATATCATAATCGCCATCTTCATTCCGATCAAAGATCTTGGAGCCGTTCAGTTTATGGATACTGCTGCTTTCGGGAATATAGGCATACAGGATTACCTTTCCTTCAAACGTGAATTCTTTCAGCTGGATATACAAAGGAGGATTGATTTTTTGTGGATTGTTCAATTGGTTTGCAAACTCTCTCTTTATCCTCTGGATACTATCAATGGCAACACCCATTACTTCTCCAGTGTCCTTGATGCCAAGAAAGATATACCCTCCCAAGCGGTTTGAAAAAGAACAGACAGTGTCAAAAACTGATTGATTCAGAGCTGAGTGGGATTCCTTAAATTCAATATTTACACCCTCACCATTTTCTAAATACTTC